>NZ_JBEXRC010000019.1:0-126507 GCF_040612915.1 Streptomyces sp. NPDC006326
AACCCTCCAGATCACCGCCACCGCCACCGACACCACCCCCACCACCGCCACCACCACCTTCCCCCTCACCCTCACCTGGTTCTGAGACGAGACCGGCCCGGAACGGACTTGTACCACCGCACTCGCAGGCCGCACTGTTGGCCGAGATTCCTCCATACGGTCAGGAGAGTTGGCTTGTCACCGGACACGGCACACACGAACCCGCACGTCATAGACCCCGCCGGCGGCTGCCCGCACGCGCTCAACGCCCGGCTGCGGGCCCAGGGCGCCGTCGCGGAGGTGGTGCTCCCCGGCGGGGTGCCGGGCGCGGTCGTCCTCGGACACGAGGCGCTCAAGGAGTTCCTGTCCCACCCCGACGTGGCCAAGGACGCCCGGCACTTCCCGGCCCTGCACGACGGCACCATCCCCATGGACTGGCCCCTGCGCGTCTTCGCGAACGCCCAGGGCATGCACACCGCCGACGGCGCCGACCACCGCAGGCTGCGCTCCCTCGTCGGCAACGCGTTCACCGCCCGGCAGGTCGAACGGCTGCGCCCGCGCATCGAGGAACTGACCGCCGATCTCCTCGACGACCTCGGCCGGGCGGCGGCCGGGGCCCCGGACGGCGTCGCCGACCTGCGCACGCACTTCGCGCTCCCGCTCCCGATGAGCGTGATCTGCGAGCTGCTCGGAGTGGACCCCGAGCACCGGGAACGGCTGCACCACCTGTCCCACACCGTGATCATCGCCACCGACACCACCCCCGCCGAGGCGATGGCCGCCGTACGCGAGCTCGTCGAGCTGATGGGCACCATCGCCGCACGCCGCCGGGAGCAGCCCGGCGACGACCTGACCAGCGCGCTGATCGCAGCCCGGGAGGGCGACGGCGACCGGCTCAGTGAGGCCGAACTCATCGGCACCATGCGGCTGATGCTGGTCGCGGGCCACGAGACCACCCTCAACCTGATCAGCAACGCCGTCCGCGCCCTGTGCACCCACCGCGACCAGCTCGCCCTGGTCATGGAGGGCAAGGCCGGCTGGTCGGACGTGGTGGACGAGACCCTGCGCTGGGACGGCCCGGTCAGCTGGTTCCCGTTCCGCTACCCCACCCGCGACCTCACCGTCGACGGGACGGTGATCCGCCGGGGCACCCCCGTCCTCGCCGGATACACCGCGGCGGGCCGCGACGAGGCCTTCCACGGACCGGACGCGGACCGCTTCGACCTCACCCGGCCCACGGCCGCCCGCGCCCTCTCCTTCGGCCACGGCGCGCACTACTGCGTGGGCGCCCCGCTCGCCCGGCTGGAGGCCACCATCGCCCTGGAGCGGCTCTTCACCCGCTTCCCGGACCTCGACCTCGCGGTCCCCGAGCCCGGACTCCCGCACCAGCGCAGCTTCATCGGCAACAGCGTGCAGGCGCTGCCGGTCCGGCTGACCGCCCGCCCGGCGTAACCGCGGTGCTCACCCTGAGCCGGCGGAAGGCGGCGACAGCTCGGTGCTGAGCCAGCCCAGGGCGTTCGGATACATCGCGGTCCAGGTCTGGAAGTTGTGGCCGCCGGACGGGCGGACGAGGGTCTTGACCCGGACCCCGCCGCCCGCCGCGGCCGCGGCCCGGCTGAAGGCCTCCAACTGTCCCGGCGGGCTGTCCTTGTCCTGCGCGGAGGTGGCCAGGAACAGCCCCACGTCGGCCTTCCTGCGCTGTCCGACCAGCCACATGGGGCTGTTGCGCTCGCGCAGGACCGGATCGGCCAGTACGCCCGGGTCCCCGGTCAGCGGGTCCGGGTCCAGCGCGGCGCCCGCCCGGAACACCCCGGGGTACTGCAGCGGCAGCTTGGCCGCGCAGAACGCCCCGGTCGACACGCCCATGACGCCCCAGCCCTCGGGCCGGCGCAGGGTGCGGAAGTTCCGGGAGACCAGGTCCGGCACGTCCTGCGCGAGCCAGTCGGCCACCTTGCGGGTGGGCGTGTTGCTGCAGTCGGTGTTGACCCCGCCCGGGTAGATCTCCGGGACCACCAGGATGAACGGGTGCGCCGCGCCGAGCCGGACGAGGTCCTCCAGCGCGCCGGGCATGTTCCCCAGGTCCATCCACGTGCGCGGCGATCCCGGGTACCCGTGCAGCAGCACCAGCACCGGAAACCGGGTTTTCCCCGCGCCCGGCGCCCCGTACTCGGGCGGAGTCCACACGATCACCTGGCCGGCGAGCTTCGAGTGCGCGCCACGGAAGTAGGTGCTCTGCGTGCCGTCGCTGCCCCGGGTGAACCGCGCCCGGCCCAGTGGCGGCCCGGTCATCGTGGAGGCGCCCTGCGCGTCCCCGGTGCCCAGCAGGTCGTCCCAGGAGGCGTACAGGCCGTAGCTGCCGTTGATCCAGGCAGCGGTCACGGCGATCGCGGTGAGCTGGCACAGCGCCAGCATGCTCACCCGCACGGGCCACCGCAGCCACCCCGTCCCGGGGATCCGGTTCCACAGGAGCAGCGCGACGAGCATGGCGAGCGCGGTCGCGGCGATCAGGGTGCAGAGGAACGACGTACCGGTCAGCTCCATACGGTCAATCTACGGGCAGCCCGGCCGCGAACCCGGCAGGCGATCACCTCGGGTCCGCGGACGGCCGGGGCCGTACCCGGACCTCCACCGCGTGCCACCCCGTCGCGCCGTCGGGCACCGTCGCGCGGCGGACCCCCGTCTGGACGGCCCCCGTGCGGTCCGTGGCGCGGACCTCCAGGGTGTGGCGGCCGGGCGTCGCCTCCCACGGCCACACCCACTGGCGCCAGGTGTCATCGCCGTCCGCGGCACCGAGCCGGGCCTCCTGCCACGGGCCGGCGTCCACCCGTACCTCCACCCGGGCGATGCCCCGATGCTGCGCCCAGGCCACCCCGGCCACCGCGACCCGTCCCGCGACGGGTTCGGCCCCACTGCGCGGGGTGTCGATGCGGGACTGCGTCTTGACCGGTGCCTGCTGCGCCCACGAGCGGCGCACCCAGTACGCGTCGTACGCCGAGAAGGTGGTCAGGTGCAGCTCGCGCAGCCACTTGCAAGCCGACACGTACCCGTACAGGCCCGGCACCACCATCCGGACCGGGAAGCCGTGTGCGAAGGGCAGCGGCTCCCCGTTCATCCCGACCGCCAGCAGGGCCTCCCGGCCGTCCATGACCGCCTCGACGGGCGTGCCGATCGTCATCCCGTCCACCGAACGCGCCACCAGCTGGTCGGCCGGACCGCCCTGCGAAGGCGGTCTGACCCCCGCCTCGCGCAGCAGGTCGGCCAGGCGGACGCCGAGCCAGCGGGCGTTGCCCGCGTACGGTCCGCCGACCTCGTTCGAAACGCAGGTGAGGGTGATGTCGTGCTCGACCAGGGGACGGGCCAGCAGCTCCCGCAGGTCGAGGACGAGCGGGGTGGAGACGCCCTCCCCGTGGATGCGCAGCCGCCAGGTGGCCGCGTCCACGCGGGGGACGACCAGGGCGGTGTCCACCCGGTAGAACGTGCGCGCCGGGGTGAGGAAGGGGGAGAGCCCGGGCAGCCGCAGGTCCGCCCCTGCCGGGACCGGCGGCGCGGGCACGTCCGGCTCCGGCAGGGCGAGATCCGCCCGGGAGGCCGTGGCTCCGGCGGAGCCGTAGGCACCCAGCCGCTGGCCGGCGTACCCGATCCCGGCCGAGGCGGCCAGCGCGGCGGCGACCAGCCGTCCGAAACCGCGCCGGTCCATCGTCCAGGCCCCGCCGGCCGGGGCGCCCGCCGGCCGGGGTCGGGTCAGCGCCCTCACCAGCAGGTACAGCACCCCGGAGGCGGCGAGCCCGCCGGCCAGCGACGGCAGCGCGTCCTGCCAGGCCGCCCCGGGACGGCTGAGCGCGGCCACCGCGCCGAGCAGGCCGAAGCAGGCGGCGACCGCGATCCCCGCCCGCCTGCGCCGCAGCGCGAGGACCCCGGCGGCGGCCGCGACCACGCCCAGGACGACCATGATGCCCAGGGCCAGCAGCAGCTTGTCGGAGGTGCCGAAGGCCCGGATGGCCCACTCCTTGACCCCCACCGGCGTCAGATCGACCACCGCCGCGCCGACCGCGGTGACCGGGGCGGCCTCCGGCCGTACGGCGGCCGCGACGAGCTCGGCCACGGCCAGCCCGGCGAAGGCGGCGACCAGCCCGGCCACGGCGGCGCCCGGCAGCGGGCGCCGCCGCCCCGGCTCCGTCGTCCCTCGGGTCATGCGCGCTCACCGTCACTGTCGCCGCCGTCAGCGTCCCCGCCCGCCGCATCCAGTGTGGCCCCCGGGGCGGGTCAGTGCACCGGTGCCGGGGGCACCCAGCGCCCGGTGCGCGGCGCCTTCACCCCGTACTCGCCCTTCAGCTCCGCCGGGATGGCGTGGTGCATGACCCGGCCCCGGGTGAGCGCGGACAGCTCGAAGCCGGAGAGCAGCGAGCCCGCCTTGTCCAGGGCCCACTCGGCGAAGGGGCTGCTGTCCTCGATGGTCTCCAGCAGCCCGAGGAACACCGGCACGGCCTTCGCCGCCGTGTCCCAGGGGCTGCGCGGGATCTCCAGCCAGTCGCCGATGGTGTCGCCGACGAGGTAGCGGACGGTGGCCGCGACCATCGGGTCGAACAGGGTGCCCGGCACCACGTCCTCGTACATCCGCAGCAGCTGGGCGTTGAGGCGGACCCCCTCGGGGGAGGGGCCGAGGTTGCGCAGCAGGTAGAGGTCGCAGTAGTCGCGGGCCTCGGCGAGGTTCTCCGGCACGGCCGACATGTCGCACCCGAGCATGGCGCCGACCACCCGCCACGCGTAGAAGTAGGCCTCCGCGCCGTCCTCGCTCATGTGGATGCCGAGCCGGTGCATCGCGTCGAGGACCAGCAGCGAGAAGCAGATCTGCCCGCCGATCATGTCCTCCTGGCAGATCGGCAGCCCGTCCTTCTCGACGTCCCAGTGGCCGCCGTGGCGCAGGTGGTGGCGTACCGCCGCGTGCAGCAGCCTGACCTTCTGGGCGGCGGGGATGAACTTGCTGCCCTCCGCGAAGGAGTTGGTCTGCATGAGGTATGTGACGAACTGGCCGGTGTTGGCCATCCGGCGCGAGGGGTACGCCATGGAGTGCGTGGAGGCGAGCAGCCGGGAGAGCCGGGGCACGGCGTAGGTGGTGGGCATCGCGGCGAAGGACAGACCGGTGTTGATGTGGGCGGCGTTGTCCATGAAGAACAGGCGGGCCTGCTCCATGAGGTCCCAGTCGACCCAGCTCGGCGGCATGGCGGTCGCCTCGAAGTAGGCCCGGGCGGAGGCGGGAAGCTGTTCGGGAAGCGTGTCCCCCGCGGTGGTGAAGAACCGCATCAGGGTGTTGAGATCGCCCACCTCCTTGCGGCGGAACATCTCGGCGACGGTCTCGTCGGCGAGCGGGTCCCCCTGGGTGCGCAGGGCGTCGAGGGCGGCGTCGTCGTAGCGCGGGCGCGGCGAGGCCGTCTTGTTGGTGTTCACTTGACTCGTCTTTCTCGTCAGTTCGTGACTACAGCGAACGCTCGGCCGCCGTATCGGCGAGCTCGCACAGCGCGGACCGCGCCTCCACCGGCATCGGTACGTACTCCAGCGCACCGCGGGCCCGGCTGATCCGCTCCCGGATCATGTCCTCGACCTGCCGGCGGGCTCCGCAGCGCTCCATCAACGCGCGGACGGACGAGGCCTCGTCCTGGCCGAGGTCGGGATTGCCGACCAGTTTGGCGAGCAGCCGCCGGTCGTCCTCGTCGGCGGCTGCCACGGTCAGGGCCAGCAGCGCGGTCGGTTTGCCGTCCCGCAGGTCGTCCAGGTTGGACTTGCCGGTGGTGGCCGGGTCGCCGAAGGTGCCCAGCAGGTCGTCGCGGAGCTGGAAGGCCTCGCCGAGCGGCAGCCCGTAGCCGGAGAAGGCCTCCAGCAGGGCGCGGGGGGCTCCGCCGAGGGTGGCGCCCAGGTGCAGGGGCCGCTCCACCGTGTACTTGGCCGTCTTGTAGCGGGCCACCTCCAGCGACTGCGCCAGCTGCGGCACCCGGTCGCCGGGGGCGTCGGTGCGCAGCACCTCCAGGAACTCGCCGGCCATCGTCTCGCGCAGCAGCATGGACCACAGCGGGACGGTCCGGGCGAGGTAGCCCCCGGGTAGTCCGCAGGTGGTGAAGAGGTGTCCGGCGTACCCCATCAGCAGATCGCCGAGGATCATCGCGAGGGCGGTGGAGCGTCGGCCGGCCGCGGCGAACGCGGCGTGCGCGGTGAGCTGCCCGTGGCGCATCCGGCTGTCGTCGATGATGTCGTCGTGGGTGCAGGCCGCCGCGTGCACGAGTTCCATCGCGGCGGCGGCCCGGATCACCCCCTCGCAGTCGGGCTGGCCCGCCGCACGCCACCCCCAGTAGAGGAACGCGGCCCGGATCCGCTTCCCGCGCGCCAGGGACCGGCGCAGCTGCTCGGTGAGCGGCGAGAGTTCGGCGTGGAGCTGCAGGAGCTCCTGCTCCTCCTCGTCGGCGAGCCGGACCAGCACCTCGTCGATCCGCTCCCGGAAGCCGGAGTGGTCATGCACGGGGGTGGCCCTCGGTGGCGACTCGTTCGGCTGCCCGCCGGGCCATGGATTCGAGGTAGTTCTCGGGGCCCGCACCCGCCCTGCTGGTGGCCAGTTCGCCGCGCTTGCGCAGTTCCACCACCCCGTCGGTGAGCAGCTCCCGCAGGTCCGCACGGCGCAGGACGTCCTGCGCACGGTCGGCGGACTGCCGTAACTGGTCGAGGGCCAGGTCGGCGACCCCGGCGGCCAGGAGCGTGAGCAGCTCCAGTGTCGCGGGGGCCTCCCGGCCCTCGGCGGATTCGGTCTGGGACATGCGCGGCGCACCCCTGCTCGTGTCGTGCCGTCTGGCGTCGGAAGGGGCGCCCGCCGAATCGTTCCGACGACCGCCCCTGATCGTTTCCGGGCCAGTGAACCGAGTGGCCGTCCCGCGCGGCGAACCAGCCGAGCCGATCTCCCTCGCACGAGGAGCGAGATTCCCACGGGAGGGTGACGATCGGCTTCTGCTCCGGCCGCCACCGCCGGGGTGGTGTAGGCGTCCGCCGCCGTCGGTTGCCCCGGTGTCAGCGGGCCGCCTTCAGCCTGGTCGCGATGGCGGTGGCCGGCAGATGGGGACCCCCGCTCGGTCCCTACGCCCCGCCCCGGTCCCGGGTGGTCTGCCGGGCCCACTCCAGGAGGGAGCGGGCGTCGTACTCGTACCGGTCCCGCTCCGCCCCCTCAGACGGGGAGGGACCAGGCCTGGTCGACGCGGTGGTCGCCGCAGGCGGTCAGGCGCAGCCGTTCCGCCGGGGCGTCGGGGGTCGCGGGCGCGGCGGGAGCCGTCAGGCACTGCCCGCTGACGTCCTCGACCAGGGACCCGTCCCGGCGGTGCGTCCAGCCCTGGCCCTGCTGCCCGGGCGCGCACCGGGCCAGTTCGACCGTGCCGGCCTCGCCCGCCGACAGGCACGCACCGGCCAGCCGCAGACTCGCGTCCTCGCCCAGGGTCCAGCGCTGGTCGGCGCCGGCCGTGCAGGGCGCCAGGACCACGGCGCCGGCCCCGGCGGTGTTGGCGCCGTCGGCGCACTTGGCGCCGTCACCGGTGATCTGGCCGGTGGGCACGGCATCGGCGCAGCCCTTGCGCGGGGCGAGCCGCCAGACCGCCGTGTCGTGTGCGGCCAGCCTGCCCGTGAGGGAGGTCGCCACCTCGGAGGTCCTGCCCGTCCACAGGTCCTTGGCGTCGACCGTGCAGGAGTACAGCCCGATGTCGGCGAGCGGGACGGAGATGTCCCGGGTGGTGCCGGACCGGTTGAGCACGGCGACCGCGCGGTCGCCGTTCGCCAGCGGCCGGGCCAGGACCTCGAACGTGGCGTTCGCCGAGAGCACCGCGCCCTGGCGGCCCATCGGGTCCTGGTCGAGGGCGATCAGGTCGGTGTTGCCGAGTGCGGCCAGCCCGCCGGGGGTGAGCGCCGAGACCTCGGAGGACAGGATGAAGGGGGCCGCCATCATCGCCCACAGCCCGACCTGGCTGCGGCTCTCCGCCTCGGTGAGGCCGGGCGAACCCGCGATCAGGAAGTCGGGGTCGTTCCAGTTGCCGGGGCCCGCGTACCGGCCCAGCCAGCGGTTGTAGCCGTAGTTGCCGAGGACGGAGGACCAGCGGGAGGCCGTCGGAGCGGCCGGCTGGTAGACCTTGATGTCCTTGCCCTCGCGCCACAACTGGCCGGTCTCACCGACCCAGTCGAGGACCTTGTGCCAGTCCGGGCCGCCCCACTCGCCCTGCTGGAAGTAGGCGGGCGCCGACGCCGAGAGCACCATGTCCCGGCCGCTCCCGCGCAGGGCCGCGGCGACGGCGTGGTACGCGTCCCGGTAGGCCTGCTCCTTCGTCTGCCCCGGCGGCACCCACAGGTTGCAGCCGTCCATCTTGACGTAGTCGACCTTCCAGGACGCGAACTGCCGGGCGTCCTCGGCGTAGTGGTCGGCGCCGCCGCCCTCGGGTGCCCCGCTGCCGGGGTAGCGCTCGCAGGTGAGGGAGCCCGCGTCCTGGTAGATGCCGAACTTCAGGCCCTTGGCGTGCAGGTACCTGCCGAGCCAGGCCATGCCGTGGGGGAACTTCTGCGGGTCGGTGACCAGACGGCCCTGCCCGTCCCGGCTCCTGGTCATCCAGCAGTCGTCGACGGTGACCGTGTCGTAGCCCTTGGCGGCCAGGCCCGTGGACACCAGAGCGTCGGCGTTCGCGAGCACCTTCGCCTCGTCGATGTCGCACATGTAGTGCGCCCAGTTGTTCCAGCCCATGGGCGGGGTCAGGGCGAGCGGGGTGTCCGAGGTCGCGGTGGGGTCGGCGGCCGCGGGGGAGGAGGGCAGGCAGAGCGCGAGCAGGGCGGCCGCGGTGAGACAGGGGAGCGACGCACGCAGGCGGAGCGGCACGGAGACTCCTTGACGTGGGGGCGGGGGCATCCGGCGGGCTGTGGTGCTGTGGTGCTGTGGTGCGCTCAGTGCAGCGGGGCGACTACGCACTGTCAACAGAAGTCGGTGGTTATGGCGGGATGACCAGCAATATGGCCGTAGTCGGCGTCACACGATCGGGGAAGCCCCGACGTGAGACGTTGGCTGATACGCTGTATCTCATGCCGAGGACCTCGCCCGCCCTGGAGCGGGCCACCCCCGGGGCGATTGCCGCCGCCGCCCTGCGCATCCTCGACGAGGACGGGCCGCAGGCCCTGAGCTTCCGGGCCCTCGCCGACCGGCTCGACGTCTCGCACGCCACCGTGCAGCGCCGCTGCACCGACCTCGCCGGCCTGCTGGACCTGTGCACCGAGCACCTCGCCGCCCGCCTGCCGGAGGTCCCCGCCGGGACCGGCTGGGCGGAGGCCGCCGAACTCCGCTTCGGAGCCCTCTACCGGCTCCTCGTCGCCCACCCCGGGCTGCTCGCGCTGCGCGGCGGCCGGCCCTGGCTCGGCCGGGAGCTGCTGGCCCGGCTGGTGGAGCCCGCGCTCGCCGACAGCGTGGCCGCCGGGATGACCCCCGCCGAGGCCATGACCGCGTACCGCCGCATGTACCTGCTCACCCTCGGCAGTGCGGCGTTCGTCGACCACCGGGACCCGGCCGGGGCCACCGCCGCCTCACGGGCGGCCCTGGCCGCGCTGGACCCGGAGCAGTTCCCGGTCCTCGCGGGCGCGGTGGCCGACGTACTGCCCGCCCTGACCGACCACGAGGTGTACTACGGCGCCCTGCGCCAGCTGATCGAGGCCGCCCGGCCTGCCGCCGTCTGAAGGGACCCCCGCGATGGAACAGCAGCTCGACCACGCCGCCGTGTGCGCCGCCGCCGACCGGATCGCGGGGGCGCTGCGGCCCGCCGCCGTCGTGCCGGCGTCCGAGGGCGTCTGGTACGCCCTGGAGTACCTCCAGCACACCGGCTCCTTCAAGGCCCGCGGGGCCCACAACTTCCTCGCCGCCCACCGGGACGCCGGGTCCCTCCCCGACGCCGGGGTCACCATCGCGTCCGGCGGCAACGCGGGCCTCGCCTGCGCCTGGGCGGCCCGCGCCCAGTCCGTGCCCGCGACCGTGTTCCTGCCCGTCAACGCGCCGCGGGTGAAGGTGGAGCGGCTGCGCGGCTACGGGGCCGACGTACGGCTTGTCGGCGAGCGGTACGCCGATGCGCTGGCCGCCTGCCGGGAGTTCGCGGCCGTCGGCGGCGCGCTGAGCAGCCACGCGTATGACCATCCGCTCATCGCAGCCGGCGCCGGAACCCTGCTGGAGGAGATCCGGGCCGCCCTGCCCGGTCTGGACACGGTGGTCGTGGCGGTCGGCGGCGGCGGGCTGTTCGCGGGCGTGGCCACCGCCGCGCGCGAACACGGCGTACGGGTGGTCGCGGCCGAGCCGGAACACTGCCGGGCCCTGAACGCCGCCTTGGAGGCGGGCCGGCCGGTGGACGTCACCGTGGACTCGGTGGCCGCGGACTCGCTGGGCGCGACGCGGGTCTCGGCGGACGCACTGGCCGCGGCCCAGCACAAGGACGTGCACTCGGTCCTGGTCCCGGACACGGCGATCACCGCTGCCCGGCGGGCGCTGTGGCAGGAGCACCGGATCGTGGTCGAGGCCGGCGCGGCCACGGCCCTGGCGGCCCTGCGCACCGCCCCGGAACCGCTGGGGGAGCGGGTCGCGGTCGTGCTGTGCGGGGCGAACACCGACCCGGCCGACCTGGCGGCGCCCGCGAGCTGACGACGAAGGTCGCGCGAGCCGAGACTTTGGAGGACAGCGCGCGGCCCGTTCCCCTTGCGAAGGTCTGACCGACGGACGAACACGCAAGGCATGGAGGAACGGCGTGGCACAGCGCAAGGGTTGTCTGATCGGCTGCGGAGTGGTGCTGGTGCTCGGCATCGGGGCCGTCGTGGCCCTCCTGTTCGGGATCGGCAAGGTGGTCGACGCGGCGGGCAAGACCATGCTCGACCCCGCGGTCTACCGGGCCGTGAGCGTCGGCGACCCGGAGGACGCGGTCCGCGCCAGGATGCCCTCGGGGGAGACCTTCATGAAGGACGCCCTGAAGTCGGGCGGCCCGGCCGTGCCCGAGGGCGGCGCGTGCTCCTGGTACGTGTCCTCGGAGGCGGCCCCCTCGGGTGGGGAGACGGTCTTCCGCTTCTGCTTCAAGGACGGAAAGCTCGCGGAGAAGACGGAGTACCCCCTGAAGTAGCGCCTTCGGCGGCCGCCCGCAGCCGCCCGAGCGCGGGTGCGAGCCGGGCCGCGGTGCGCGGGGGCAGCCGGGCGGTCTCCGCGTCGATCCAGGCCAGTACGGCCGCCTGCTCTCCCGCGTCGCACAGCGAGAGGTGGAACAGCAGCTGCCGCCAGGCGGTCGCGGCCCGCCGACCGGTGGCCGCCCGCCGGCGCGCGGCGGTGAAGGCGCCGCGCGCCAGGCCGTTCCAGCCGGGGCGGGGGCGGATCTCGGCGTGGCGGGGACGAGGGCGGCCATGGTGAAGGTGATGAGGACCCGGGCCTGATCGATGACGGCGGGGTGGGGCGGCGAGCGCCCAGACGCCCCGGGCGCCGGGCCGCGGCAGCCAGGCCCCCTCGAAGCCCGCCCGCGAGGCGCACAACTGCTCGAACCAGGCGGTGTCCCCGGTCTCCGCGAGGTCCCGCGCCGCCGTGTAGTCGATGCGGTGGTAGCGCTCGTACGGGCTGCCCCGGAGCAGCTCGGCGGCGACCCGCACCGCGGGGAGCACGCCCGGGTCGACCCTTCCGCCGTACGCGGCGGCGAACGGCTCGGGGGTGAGCGGCAGCGCGATCCCCGCCCGTTCGGCGAGCGAGGAGAGCGTGGGGACCAGCCGGTTGGGCACCCCGGCACCGGGGAAGGACTCGACGGCGAGTTCACCGAGCCGGCGGAGCGCGGCGCGGGCGGCCTTCCGGTCCCCGGCGCCGCGACGGTGTTCCAGGACCGGGCGGAGCCAGGGCAGTGAGCCCGGCGGGCGCAGCGGCGTCCCCGCGCGGCCCCGGTCGGTGTGCACCGCGGCCGAACTGCGGCGCGAGCTCGGCCAGACCTCCGCGGAGGGCACGGACCCGCGCGCGAGCAGCGTGTCCACCGGCGCGCTCAAGGCGGTGGCGACGATCACGCGGATCGGGGCAGGGACCACCGACCCCGCCGGCACGCCGCTCGTACGCGCCTCCTCCTCGGTCACCGGCGCCACCGGCGACGCCACGTCAGGGGTGCCCGGCGTGCGGGTCGAGTCCGGAGAGCCGACTGCGTACCACCGCGGCCAGGGCGGCGTACGAGGGCTGCGCGGCCTGCCGGGCCTGCTGCGCGCGCAGCCGCGTGGGCTCGGCGGAACCGGGCAGTCCGCGCTTGGCGGCCATCGACGCGAGGGCGTGCCGCAACCGCCCGCCGGTCCGCGCCGGGAGCGGAAGGCCCGTGACCGCTTCCTCCAGCGCATGCCTGAGGACGGCGGCGTTCGACTTGGGGTCGAGGTGCCCCCGGCAGCGGGCGTGCGCGGCGGCGAGCGCCGAGTACCGCTCCAGCAGCACCTGCCCGTCGGCCACCCACTGCGCGCCGCCGGCGTCGGTGCGCAGCCAGTGGGAGAGCAGGGCGTCCTCGAACGGACGCCACACGGTGAGGGCTTCGGCCTGCGCCTCGACGGCGGGGCGGGCCCTGCGGCGGGCGAGCATGCCGGCGACCTCGCCCAGCGTACGGCGGTGCACGGCGTCCGTCTCCGGGGACGGACGGACCGGGGGCTGCGGGGTCGAACACGGTCCGCACAAGGACGGGCTCCGGTGCGGGCGGGCGCCGCGGAAGCGCCGTGCGAAGGACGGGGTGGTTCCGGGGCCGCCCACAAAGGAGTCAAAGTTCGGCGGCGGAACGCCTGCGCGCCGGGACCGGCGCCGCCCTTGACCGGTCCGGCAGGCCCGCGCATCGGTCCAGGTGGCCGGGTGCGGTCCCGGCCGCAGCCGGAGAGTCGGCGTCCTGCGGTCCCCGGGCGGCCACCCGCGGGTGCTCGGCCAACGCCGTTCCGGCCGCATTGACGCCGCCGCCGCGCTCGGGACAGCGTGGGCGGCGCGCTCCGGCAGCGAGGCCGGACTCCCCCGAAGGCGGAGACGATGACCCGATCGCACGTGACCCGCACCGCCCTCGCCGCCCTGGTGGCCGGCAGTTTCCTCACGGTCTCCGCCTGCGGCCTGAGCGGCGGCGCCGGGGACGTGAAGGAGGCGCGCAGGACCGGCAGGGTGGCGGGGGAGATCACCTTCCGCACGCTCCAGTTGAAGCCCAGGTTCACGGGGTACGTCCAGGGCGTCATCGACGCGTTCGAGAAGGAGTACCCGGAGGTCCGGATCGCGTGGGAGGACGTCCCGGGGGAGGGCTACAACGAGAAGCTCGTCGCCGACGCGCAGGCGGGCGCCCTCCCGGACGTGGTCAACCTCTCCACGGACTCCTTCCAGCTCCTGGGCGACCGCGGCATGCTCGCCGATGTCGCCGCGCTCGATCCCGGGGTCGCCGAGGAGTACGTGCCCGGCGCGTGGGAGCAGTTCGAACTGCCAGGGAAGGGCGACGGCGTGTACGCGTACCCCTGGTACGTGACCCCGGAGATCCTCACCTACAACACCGTGCTGTTCGAGAAGGCGGGCCTGGACCCGGCGAAGCCCCCGACGAGCGTCGAGCAGTTCTTCGACTACGCGGAGCGGATCGCCGCCGTCTCCGCGGGCCGGTACGCCGCGTTCATGGCGGATCCCAAGGGCCGGCTGCCCGGCGACTGGCAGAAGATGGGCGTACCCCTCCTGAACGAGAAGAAGGATCGTTTCGTCTTCGACACCGACAAGGCGGTCGAGTGGGTCGAGCGGATGAAGGGCCTGTACGCCAAGGGTGCGATGCCGAAGGAGTCGCTCCTGAAGTCCGATGACATCAACCAGCTCTACGGCGGCGGCAAACTCGTCTTCGGCCCCGGCTCACCGGGCTTCGTCAGGGACATCAAGCAGAACGCCCCGCAGGTCTATGCCGACACCCGGGTCGCGGGCGCGGTCACGGGCAGGCTCGGGCACATCGGCATCTACGCCCAGTCGCTCGGCATCAGGAAGGACACCGGGCACCTGGACGCCGCCGCCGCGTTCGCCCGGTGGGTCACCAACGGCCCCAACCAGGTCGAGTTCTCCAAGAACGCCACCATCTACCCCTCCCACGCGCAGGGCCTCGCGGACCCGCGCTTCGCGGACCGCGGTGACGGCAAGGACGCGGAGACCGTGGCCCGCGCGGTCGGCGCCGAGCAGCTGAAGACCGCCGCACTCGACGCCAACACCCCCGTGCAGTGGACCAGCCAGGTCGGTGACGCGGTCGTACGGGAGATGCAGAAGGCCATCCTGGGGGAGCAGGATCCGAGGACTGCCGTACGGAAGGCGCAGGAGGAGGCGAACAAGCTGCTCGCCATCGCGGCGAAGCGATGACGGCCGCCCCCGTCCCCTCGGCCGCAGCCCGGTCGGCCGGCACCACCTCGGCCGCCGCCCCCTCGGTCACCGCCCCCTCGGCCGGCACTGCGCCGCGCCGCGGGCCCGGCCCCCGTCACGGCTCACGGTGGACGCCGTACCTCTTCCTCGCCCCCGGGCTGGTGATGGTGGCGCTGTTCAGCCTGTGGCCGTTCGTCAACACCGTCGTCCTCTCCTTCACCGACGCCCGGATCCTGCGCGGCGGCAGGTTCGTCGGCTTCGACAACTACACCCGCGCCGTGGCCGACCCCGACTTCTGGACCGCCACCGGCAACAGCGTGCTCTACCTCGCCGTCGTCGTCCCCTGCCTGGTCCTCCTGCCGCTGGCCCTGGCCGTCCTCGTACAGGCCCGGATCCCCGGCATCGGCTTCTTCCGCTCCGCCTTCTACACCCCCGTCATCGCCTCGGCCGTGGTCGTCGGCCTGATCTGGCAGTGGGTGCTGCGCAGCGACGGACTGGTCAACACCGTCTTCCGGAAGCTGAGCCACGTCTCCGAGCCGGTCCCCTTCCTCACCGACAGCACGCTGCTCCTGGCGTCCGCGATGCTCGTGACCGTGTGGAAGGGCCTCGGCTACTACATGGTCTTCTACCTGGCGGCCCTCGGTAACGTCCCGGCCGTCCTCCACGAGGCGGCCGCCCTCGACGGCGCCGGCCCCGTCCGCCGCTTCTTCAGCATCACCGTCCCGCAGGTGAAGCCGATGATGCTGCTGGTCGGCACGCTCTCGGCCATCTCCGCGCTGCGCGTCTTCACCGAGATCTACATCCTCGGGGGTGAGAGCGGCGGTCCCGGAGGCGGCGCGCGCACCCTGCCCTTCCTGATCCGGCAGGTCGGGCTCGGCTTCTCCGGCGAGACCGGTTATGCCTCCGCGCTGTCCGTCCTGCTGTTCCTCCTCACCCTGGTCTTCAGCCTGCTGGGCCGGCGCCTGTCGAAGGGGGATGACGAGGAATGAGCGCCCCGCTGCGGCCCCGCGGCGACCGGAGGCACCGCCGGCTCGCCCTCGCCGCCCGCTACACGACGCTGCTGCTGGTCCTCGCCGTGATGCTCGGGCCGATCGTCTGGCAGTTCCTGACCTCGCTGCGCGGCCGTACCGAGAACGTGTACGACGGGGTCCTGCCCGCGCAGCCCACCCTCGACAACTACGTCCGGGTCGCAAGGTCGTTCCCGCTGCTCCCGTACGTCGGCAACACCCTCGTCGTCGCCGCCCTCGCCGTCGCCTCGAACGTGCTCTGCTGCTCGATGGGCGGGTACGCGCTGTCCCGGGCCCCCTGGAAGGGCCGGACCGCCGTCTTCACGGTGCTCGTGGCGACCCTGATGTTCCCCTTCGAATCCGTGATGATCTCGATGTTCCTGACGGTGCGCGCGATGGGCCTGGTCGACACCCTGGTCGGGGTCTGGCTCCCCGGCGCCGTGTCCGTCCTCAACATCATGGTCATGAGGGCGGCCTTCCTCGCCGTGCCCCGGGAGATCGAGGAGGCCGCCGTCCTGGACGGGGCGGGGGAGTGGACGCGCTTTCGCCGGGTCTTCCTGCCGGCCGCCAAGGGCGCCCTGGCCGTCGTCTGCATCACCAGCTTCATGGGCGCCTGGGACGATTTCCTGTGGCCCCTGCTGGTCCTCACCCACAGCGACCACTACACCCTGCAACTCGGCCTCAAGAGCCTGGCCGGCACGACCACCACCAATGACCAGCGGATCATCGCCGCCGGAGCCATGGCGGCCCTCCTGCCGATGATGCTCCTCTTCTTCGCCCTCCAGCGTTACTTCTTCAAGGGCGTCGGCGAGGGAGCGCTCAAGACCTGAGACCCGCGCCGCGCACCGCACCCGACCTACCCTCCCTGGAGGAGCCGTCATGCATGACGACCGCAGCATCACCGAACAACGCCTCCGCCGGGTCCTGGCGGAGCGGATCAGGCCCGCCGTCCACGCGCGGGCGGTCCCGCTGGCCGTCGAGCGGTGGCAGGCGCCGGACGAGCCCGTGCCGGTCGCCGAGGGACTGGCGGCCCCGTACGGGCCCTGCACGACCGGCGAGCCCTGGGGGCCGGCCTGGGGCACGACCTGGTTCAAGGTCACCGGCACGGTCCCCGCCGACTGGGCGGGGCGTACCGTCGAGGCCGTCCTCGACCTCGGCTTCGACCGGATGATGCCGGGCTTCCAGTGTGAGGGCCTGGTCCACCGGGCCGACGGGAGCGAGATCAAGGCCCTCAATCCGTACAACGACCGGGTCCGGGTGGCCGACCGCGCCGTCGGGGGCGAGCGGGTCGAATGGTACGTGGAGGCCGCCTCGAACCCGGTCCTGGTCGAGCACCGGCCCAGCCGGGAAGGGGACAAGCGCACCAGCGGCGACCGGCCCCTGTACCGGCTCGCCCGGATGGACCTGGCCGTCTTCGAGACCGAGGTCTGGGAACTCGTCCAGGACCTGGAGGTGCTGCACGACCTGATGCAGCAGCTCGGCGAGGCGGACGCCCGGCGGTACGGGATCCTGCACGCCCTCGGCGCGGCCCTGGACGCGGTGGACCTCGACGACGTCCCCGGCACGGCAACCGCCGCCCGGGCCCGGCTCACCGGAGTGCTCGCCGCCCCCGCGCACGCCTCCGCGCACCGGATCAGTGCCGTCGGCCACGCCCATATCGACTCGGCCTGGCTGTGGCCCCTGCGCGAGACCGTGCGGAAGGTGGCGCGGACCACCGCCAACATGGTCGACCTGATGGACGAGCACCCCGAGTTCGTCTTCGCGATGTCCCAGGCGCAGCAGCTCGACTGGATCAAGACGCATCGGCCCGGGCTCTTCGAACGGGTCAAGAAGAAGATCGCCGACGGGCAGTTCGTGCCCGTCGGCGGGATGTGGGTGGAGTCCGACACGAACATGGTCGGCGGCGAGGCCATGGCCCGGCAGTTCCTGTACGGCAAGAAGTTCTTCCTGGAGGAGTTCGGCATCGAGACCCGGGGCGTGTGGCTGCCCGACTCCTTCGGCTACACCGCCGCGCTGCCGCAGCTGGTCAGGCTGTCCGGAGCACAGTGGTTCCTGACCCAGAAGCTCTCCTGGTCCCAGGTCAACGCCTTCCCCCACCACACCTTCCGGTGGGAGGGCATCGACGGCACCCGCGTCTTCACCCACTTCCCGCCCGTCGACACCTACAACAGCGACCTCGGACCAGCCCAGCTGGCCCACGCCGCCCGCAACTACCGCGAGAAGGGCCGCGGTTCCCGCTCGCTGGTGCCCTTCGGCTGGGGCGACGGCGGAGGCGGCCCCACCCGCGAGCACCTGGCCCGGGCCCGGCGCCAGCGGGATCTGGAGGGCTCGCCGCGGGTGGAGATCGAGCGTCCGGACGCGTTCTTCGAGAAGGCCCGCGCCGAGTACGAGGACGCGCCCGTGTGGGCCGGTGAGCTGTACCTGGAGCTGCACCGCGGGACCTACACCTCCCAGGCCAAGACGAAGCAGGGCAATCGGCGCAGCGAATCCCTGCTGCGCGAGGCCGAGTTGTGGGCGGCCACCGCAGCGGTCAAGGCGGCGGGTTACGCCTATCCGTACGAGGAACTGGAGCGGATCTGGAAGACGGTGCTGCTGCACCAGTTCCACGACATCCTGCCCGGGTCGTCCATCGCCTGGGTGCACCGCGAGGCGCGGGCGACCTACACGAAGGTGGGCGAGGAGCTCGGCGCGCTCACCCGCGCGGCGCAGCGGGCGCTGGCCGGGGAAGGCACCGCGGAGCTCGTCTTCAACGGTGCCCCGTACGCCCGGCGCGGTGTCCCGGCCGGCGGGGCGGGCCCCGCCGTGGAGGCGGGGCAGCCGGTGACGGTGCGGGAGAGGCCCGGCGGCGGGCAGGTCCTCGCCAACGGGCGGCTGCGGGTGGAGATCGACGGGCGCGGGCTGATCGTGTCCGCGTACGACCTTCAGGCCCGCCGCGAGTCGGTGGCGCCGGGGCTCGCGGCGAACCTGCTGCAGCTCCACCCGGACTTCCCGAACATGTGGGACGCGTGGGACGTCGACGCCTTCTACCGCAACAACGTCACCGATCTGGTCGGCCTGGACGCGCTGGAGGTGACGCAGGCCGGACCGGCCTCGGCGACCGTCCGGGTCAGCCGCTCCTTCGGCTCCTCGCGGGCCTCGAAGGCGGTCCAGTCGATCACCCTGCGCACCGGGTCCAAGACGGTGGACATCGTCACCGAGGTGGACTGGCACGAGACGGAGAAGTTCCTCAAGGCCGCCTTCCCGCTGGACGTGAAGGCGGACCGGTCCGCGGCGGAGACCCAGTTCGGGCACGTCTTCCGGCCCACCCACACCAACACCTCCTGGGAGGCGGCGAAGTTCGAGATCTGCGCGCACCGGTGGATCCACGTGGAGGAGCCGGGGTGGGGCGCCGCCCTCCTCAACGACTCCACGTACGGCCACGACGTGACCCGGGACGTCCGGGCGGACGGCGGCCAGACCACCACTATCCGGCTCTCCCTGCTGCGCGCCCCGCGCTACCCCGACCCTGAGACCGACCAGGGCGTGCACACCCTGCGCTTCTCGCTCGCTCCCGGGGCGGAGATCGCCGACGCCGTCCGGGAGGGCCATGCGCTCAACCTGCCGGAGCGCGTGGTGCAGGGCGCGCACCCGGTGACGCCGCTGGTGGCCGTCCACCACGACGCGGTGGTGGTCGAGGCGGTCAAACTGGCCGAAGACCGCAGCGGCGACGTGGTCGTGCGCCTCTACGAATCGCGCGGGGGCCGCGCATCGGCCACCCTGACGGCGGACTTCCCCGTGGCCGCGGCGACCGAGACCGACCTCCTGGAGCGCGCCCTGACGCCTACGGCGGTCGCGGCCCCCGCCGGGCAGCGGGCGGTCCCCCTCACCCTGCGGCCCTTCCAGATCGTCACGGTCCGACTCCGGCGGGCCTGAGAGCCGCGGGTGCCCCCGGCCGCAGCCGGCCGGGGGCACCCGCCCGATCCCGCCGGGGCGGGGGTCAGGACGGATTCAGCTTGATGGCGAAGCCGTTGAAGATGGACCAGACGTCGACCCAGCCGAGCCCCGTGCTGCACTCCTTGGAGGCGTTGCACCCCCAGCCGTAGCTGACGATGCCGTTGAGCTGCCGCGAGTTCTGGTCGTTGATGAAGATCACCGGACCGCCGCTGTCACCGCCTCGGCCGACGATGCCACCGTAGTGGGGTACGCCGTAACTGCCCCAGACGTCGGTGCCGTTGACGTTCCACCTGGCGTTGCCCGCGTACACCGTGCGGATGTTGCAGACGACCTTGGAGTTGTAGCCGAGCTGGCAGGTGAAGTCGCCGACCGCCACGTTGCGTACCCCGTTGAGGTAGCGCGTGTAGCCGTTGGCGTCCAGGCCGTCCCAGGTGTAGCGGTACGTGGCCGCCTCGATGAACACCGAGTCGAGCTCGGGCCGCTTGAACTTGACCTGGCCGATGTAGTTGCCGCCGGCCGCCCAGACGTTGTCGCCGACGTTGTAGCAGTGGCCGGCCGTGACCAGCCACTGGCGGCCGTCCCACGTGCTGACGGCCGGAATCCCGCTGGTGCAGTACGACTGGCTGCCCGAGGCGGGCCCGAGCGCGGCCCCCGCGTAGAACGGCGCGGTGTCGTTCCAGCGGTTCAGCGGCTGCGCAGGAGCGGCCTGCGTGATGCGCACCGGCGTGGCGGAGGCGCCGCCGCGCTGCCCGGTGACGGCCGGAGAGGCGAACCAGGCCTGCGCCGCCGGGGGGTTGTCCACCGAGAGGTCGATGCTGCTGCCGTCGACGGCACTGGCGGCGAGGGAGACCTTGAAGGGCAGGTCGGAGCGCCCCGTGATCCCGGAGATCTCCTTCCTGAGGTCCTGGGCGGATTTCCTCGCCTTGACCACGTGGATCAGCCGGCCGTCGACCTTCGGGTCGGCCGCGCGGACCGCGGCGATGAACTTTCCGCTCTCGCGGACGTCCGTCAGGTACACGTTGACGGAGCGGTAGTCGGAGGCCATCTCGACCTGGGTGTAGATGTCGGCCCGTGCTTCCCGCCCCACCCGGGCGGCGGCGTCGGCCGCGGCCCTCAGCGGTTGAAGTACCTCTGCCTGTCGTTCCGGGGTCATCGCGGCGACCGCGTCGGCCGAGAGCGGCCCCGGGGTCTGTGCCTCGGCCGAGAAGGCCATCAGCGGCAGGATGGCCAGCGTTCCCGCGAGTGCGAGAGAACGCCGCAGCCCGATCTTCATGTGTTCCCCTCCACTACCTCACCGGCGTGAGGTCTCAGCGCCCCGTGACGCTAATGACCGGAGAAGGGGCCGCCTAGGGCGAAATATGGCCTTTTTGGCGATTCGAACGAGGTGGCGGCCATCGAGCGCGTGAGCTCGACCACAGGGGGCCGACCTGGTTATGCACCTAGTTGCAAAAGCCTCCCCGCCTCGCTACAACAGGTGCATCACCCCCCGCGCGAGGAGGCACGTCCCGATGAGTCCGCAGAGCTCCCAGAGCCAGTACCCGCACCTGCTGAGCCCCCTGGACCTCGGCTTCACCACCCTCCCGAACCGCGTGATCATGGGATCGATGCACACCGGCCTGGAGGAGCACGAGGGCGGCTTCGAGCGCCTCGCCGCCTTCTACGCCGAGCGCGCCCGCGGCGGCGCCGGCCTGATCGTCACCGGCGGTATCGCCCCCAACGACGCCGGGCGGCCCTTCGAGGGCGGCTCCCGCCTCACCACCGAGGACGAGGCCGCCGAGCACCGGGTGATCACCGAGGCCGTGCACGCCGAGGGCGGGAAGATCGCGATGCAGATCCTCCACTTCGGCCGGTACGCCTACCACAAGGACCTCGTCGCCCCCAGCGCCCTCCAGGCCCCCATCAGCCCCTTCGTCCCCAACGAGCTCACCGACATCGAGGTCGAGCGCACCGTCGAGGACTTCGTCCGCGCCGCCCGCCTCGCGAAGCTGGCCGGATATGACGGCGTCGAGATCATGGGCTCCGAGGGCTACCTGATCAACGAGTTCATCGCCGCCGCCACCAACAAGCGCACCGACCGCTGGGGAGGCGCGTACGAGAACCGCGTGCGCTTCCCGCTGGAGATCGTCCGCCGCACCCGCGAGGCCGTCGGCGAGGAGTTCATCCTCATCTACCGCCTCTCGATGCTGGACCTGATCCCCGGCGGCTCCACCCTCGACGAGGTCGTCCACCTCGCGAAGGAGATCGAGGCGGCCGGCGCCACCATCATCAACACCGGCATCGGCTGGCACGAGGCCCGCATCCCCACCATCGCCACCTCCGTCCCGCGCGGCGCCTACACCTGGGTCACCCGGCGGCTGATGGGCGCGGTCGGCATCCCGCTGGTCACCAGCAACCGCATCAACACCCCGGAGAAGGCCGAGGAGATCCTCGCCGAGGGCCGCGCCGACCTGGTCTCGCTCGCCCGCCCGTTCCTCGCCGACTCCGACTTCGTCGCCAAGGCCGCCGCCGGCCGCTCCGAGACCATCAACACCTGCATCGGGTGCAACCAGGCCTGCCTCGACCACACCTTCAGCGGCAAGATCACCAGCTGCCTGGTCAACCCCCGCGCCTGCCACGAGACCGAACTCGTGCTCTCGCCCACGCAGCTGAAGAAGCGCGTCGCGGTCGTCGGCGCCGGCCCGGCCGGGCTCGCCTGCGCCGTCTCCGCCGCCGAGCGGGGCCACGCCGTCACCCTCTTCGAGGCCTCCGGCCACATCGGCGGACAGCTCGACATCGCCCGCCGCATCCCCGGCAAGGAGGAGTTCGAGGAGACGATCCGCTACTTCGGCACCCAGCTGGAAGAGCGCGGTGTGGAGGTCCGGCTGAACACCCTCGCCGAGGTCGAAACCCTCCGCGGCTACGACGAGGTCGTCGTCGCCACCGGTGTCACCCCCCGCATCCCCGACATCGAGGGCGTCGACCACGCACACGTCGTCAGCTACCTCGACGTCCTGCGCGACGGCGCCCCCGTCGGTGAGCGGGTCGCCGTCGTCGGCGCCGGAGGCATCGGCTTCGACGTCGCCGAGTACCTCACGGACAGCGGTGAGGGCGCCTCCCAGGACCCCGCCGTCTACTTCCGCCACTGGGGTGTGGACACCGCGTACGCAGGCCCCGGCGGCCTGACCGCGCCCGAGCGCCCGGCGCCGCCGCGCCAGGTCCACCTGCTCCAGCGCAAGGCCACCAAGGTCGGCGCCGGCCTCGGCACCACCACCGGCTGGATCCACCGCGCGGAGCTCAAGCACCGCGGCGTCGTCTCCGTCGCGGGAGCCGCGTACGACCGGATCGACGACGAGGGCCTGCACATCACCGTCGACGGTGAGCAGCGCCTCGTACCGGCCGACACGGTGGTGCTCTGCACCGGCCAGGAGCCGCGCCGCGACCTGTACGAGGCGCTGCGCGCGTCCGGCATCGAGGCGCACCTGATCGGCGGCGCGGACGTCGCCGCTGAACTGGACGCCAAGCGGGCGATCCGCCAGGGCACGGAGCTGGCGGCCCGCCTCTGAGGAAAGGGTGTTGTGGCGGCCCGGGGCGGGCCGCCACAATCTGCGGATGACCATGACGCCCGCAGACGCAGACAAGATCCTCAGCGACAACTTCGCCCCCTGGGTGCTCGCTCTCGGGCTGAGCGTCCAGGAGACGGGCGAGCGGCACGCCGTGCTGCGGCTGCCCTGGTCCGACGAGCTGGCCCGGGACGGGGGCGGATTGTCCGGGCAGGCCCTGATGGCCGCCGCCGACACCGCCACCGTCGTCGCGATCTCCGCGGCGCGCGGTGCGTACGGCCCCATGACCACCGTGCAGCAGTCGACGAGCTTCCAGCGGCCGGTGGTCGGAGCGGACGTGCTGATCGAGGTGCGGGTCACCAAGCTCGGCAAGCGGATGGCCTTCGCCGACATCACCATGACCCCCGACGGTGCCCAGGAGCCGGCCGCCACCGCGTCGACCGTCTACGCCCTGCTGGGCTGAGCGGGGGTGGCCGCCCGTTCGGCGCTGTGGCGGAACCGGGACTTCAACGTCTTCTGGCTCGGCCAGACCCTGTCCGTGCTCGGCGGGTCCATCTCGCTGCTCGCGCTGCCCCTGCTCGTGCTCGACGCCACCGGGTCCATCGTCCAGATGGGCCTGATCACCGTCATCGCCGGAGTCACCGGCATCGGCACCGGGCTGTTCGCCGGTTACGTGGTGGACCGGACGGACCGCCGCCGTCTGATGATCGCCTGCGACCTCGTACGGGCCGTACTGCTGGGCGCGGTGCCGTTCCTGTGGTCCGCGGGTCCCCGGATGTGGGTGCTGTACGTCCTGACGGCGCTGGTCACCGCCCTGAACACGCTGTTCGACGTGGCGTACGTGACCGCGGTGCCGAACCTGGTACGGCCCGAGGACCTCACCGCCGCGAACGGGCGGCTGATGGGCACCTTCGCCGTCGGGACCCTCTTCGGGCCGGTGGCGGCCGGGTTCATCGCCGCGGGGGTGGGACCGGACTGGGCCCTCGGCGTGGACGGGGCGACCTTCCTGGTCTCCGCGGCCGGCCTGCGGTGGGTGACGTTCGGGCGGGCGGAACCGGCCGCCGGGCCCGGCGAGGAGAGCGGGAAGCTGCGGGAGGTGTTCCTCGTGGGCCTGCGCTTCCTGTGGACGCACGCGGTGCTGCGGCCGCTGACCGTCCTGCTCACCCTGCTCACCTTCCTCACCATGGGCGCCACCGACCTGCTGATCTACCGGGTCGGGGAAGACCTCCACCAGGACGCGGCCACCCTCGGTGCGGTGATGGCGGTCAGCGGGGTCGGGGTCGTCGCCGCGGCCCTCGCCGCCGGGGCGCTGCGCCGCACGTTCGGGTTCGGCGCCTGCTGGCTGGGCTCGGTCGCGATGATCGGTGCGGCGGTGGCCGGCACCGGGCTCAGCCGCAGCGTGGTGGTGATCGCGCTGCTGGCCGCCGTGTTCATGTTCGGCATGACCCTCGGCGGGGTCTGCTCCATGACCCTGCGCCAGGAGGTGACCCCCGACCACCTGCTCGGCCGGGTCACCTCGGCGTTCTGGACCGTCCACAACGCCTCGGGGCCCGTGGGCGCGGCGGTCCTCACCGTCTTGGCCGACCGGTACGGGGTACCCCCGGTCAGCGTGGCCGGCGGGGTGTTCTGCCTGCTCGTCGTCGGCGCCGGACTGCTGACCCCGCTGCGGGGAAGCCGTATCGCGGGCCCGGCGGCCAGGGGACCGGTGGCCGGCTCCCCGGCCCGGGACGGGATCGGCGAACATCCCCGGCCGTGAACTCCGGTGGGCCCGCCGCGTGCGGCACACGGGGACGCCCCGGACTGCGGCCGCCGTGACGAGGAGGCCGGGGCGGCGTCCTGGGGGGCGGGCGAGGTCCGGGGCGTCGGTGTCGGTTCGGTCAGAACCTTCCGTCCGTCAGCGCCGGGAAGCGCTGCGGGGAGGAGGGGACCAGCTCCGTGCGGCGCTCGGCGGCGGACGGCGCCGTCCGGCACGTCACGTCCTCGGCGGGCAGCCTGCCCGTGGCCAGGTACGCGTTGACCGTGGCGTTGGCGCAGGAGGCCGGGTCGAAGAGGTACACGCCGTGGCCCTCGCCGCCCATCGCCAGCACCATACGCGAGCCCTTGAGGGCGCGGTGCAGGCCCTGCCCGCTGACCAGCGGGGTCTGCGAGTCCCACTCGTTCTGCACGGTCAGCACGTCGGCCCTGGTCTTCATCGCCGTCGGGGGCTCGATCGGCCGGTGCCAGTAGGCGCACGGCTTGATGTTGGAGGCGAAGTCCCCGTACAGCGGGTACGCGGCCTTGTCCCGGGCGGCCTCCCGCGCGTACTGCTCGGGATAGCGCGGCCACTCCGTGTCCCCGCACACCACCGACCAGAACACGGCCGTGTCGTTGTCGGAGGCCGGTTCGGCGGTGGGCTTCAGGAGCTTCAGCCGGTCCGGGGAGAGCCGGACCGGCTTGCCGTCGGCGGCGTCCTTGAGGGCCTTGACGACCGGCGCCGCCTGCGCCGGGTAGAAGAACAGCGCCCGCGCGGTGCGGATGTCGTCACCCGTGAGCTTCTGGCCCTCGAACTCGATCGGTTCGCGGTCGGCCCGGGCCACCAGGTCCCAGAAGGTCCGCGACACGGCCTCCGGGGTGTCCCCCAGCCCGAACTCGCCCGCACGCCCGGCCGTCCACTGCGTCCACCGCTTGAACGCGGGCTCGGCCTCGGTCGCCCACACCTGGATCATCCCGCGCCAGGCCCGCGCCGGGTCCACCCCGCTGTCGAGGACGAACCGGTCGGTGCGGCCGGGGAACATCTGCGCGTACACCGCGCCCAGATAGGTGCCGTACGAGTAGCCGAGGTAGGAGAGTCTGCGCTCGCCCAGCGCCGAGCGGATCGCGTCCATGTCCCGCGCCGTGTTCCGCGTGGTGATGAACGGCAGTACGGAACCGGCCTTCTCACGGCACTTGTCCGCCACCGTCTGCGCCCATGCCACGTCCGCGGGGAAGGTCTCCTCCTTGTACGGGCGGTTGAAGTTCTGCTCAGCGGCGGTCAGTCCGCAGGTGATCGGGCTGGACCCGCCGACGCCGCGGGGATCGAAGCCGATCAGGTCGTACTGCTCGCGTACGTCCTTGGGCATCGCCTCGTTCATCAGCAGCGGCAGATCGAGCCCCGGACCTCCGGGGCCGCCCGGGTTGAGCAGCATGGCGCCGTGCCGCTTGGCCGGGTTGTCGCTCTTGAGCCGGGATATCGCGAGATCGATCGTGCGGCCCCGGGGGCGCCGGTAGTCGAGCGGCACCTTGAGGGTCGCGCATTCGAACGCGGCCGGCTGGTCGGGGCTGCAGCGGTGCCAGGCGGGCTTCTGCGGGGCGTACTCCGCCGGGGCGGCCGTCGCCTGGGTCGCGGACAGCACGGGCGCGGTGACCGCCAGGAGGCCTGCGGCGGCGAAGGTCGACGCGAGGCGTTTCATGTTCACGAAGAGCCGTTTCCTTTCCGTGGGTTCGATGGCGTCACCACCCTGTTGCACGGGGCGTCCGGGCGAATCATCCCGAAGGCCGGGCCGTATGCTCCTCACGAACGAGCTGATATCCGGACAACTGGCCGACACGCCGCAGCCGTTGTCATGCCAGATGTATCGGGCCGTCGTCCGGCGCAGGAGTCGGTGCAGGAGTCGGTGGGCGCGTCGGTGCGCGAGTCGGTGCGCGGACGGGCCGGCGGACCGCCCGGATCGAGCGGTCCGCCACGAGGCCCGGTGCCAAGGGTCCGGTCAGGAGTTCACGGAGGGGTTCGCCGGGGGCCGGCGGGCGGGATCAGGAGCGGTCGGCCACGCGCTCGATGGCCACCATCGCCGCATCGTCCCCCAGGCGGCCCCCCGGCGCGTGGGAGAGCAGGTCCGCGCACAGATGGCCCAGCAGCGCGGCCGGGCCGTCGCCGGAGCGGCCGGTGGCGCGCTCGGGCAGCGGGTAGAAGGAGCCGGCCCGGTCACGGGCCTCGATGACGCCGTCCGTGTAGAGGAGGACGACGTCGCCCGGCTCGAAGGAGAAGGACTGCACCGCGTACCCGGAATCCACGTACTGCGTCAGGCCGAGCGGCGGCGCCGGGTGGTCCACCTCCAGGGGGACCACCTGCCCGCCGCGCAGCAGCAGGGGCGGCGGGTGCCCACAGCTGACCAGGTGCACGGTCATCTCCTGATCGGGGACGTCGAGCACCGCCGCGGTGGTGAAGGCCTCACCGGAATCCACGGCCTCCCCGTCGGGTCCGTCCGGGTCCGCGGCCACCGCGGCCTCCAGGTGGGCGACCAGCCCCGGCAGGTCGTCCTCCTGGTGCGAGGCGGCCCGGAAGGCCCCGAGGACCAGGGCCGCCTCGCCGACGGCCTCCAGGCCCTTGCCCCGCACATCGCCGATGATCAGCCGGGTGCCGTGCGGCGTGCGCGCGGCGGCGTACAGATCTCCGCCGATCCGGGCCTCCGCCTCGGCCGCCAGGTAGACGGAGGCCAGCCGGAGCGGACCCATGCGCTCGCGCAGCGGCCTCAGCACCACCTGCTGTGCGGCCTCGGCCACCGAGCGCAGCTGCGTCACCTGCCTCTCGTGGACCTCGCGCAGGTGTGCCAACAGCGTGACGAGGATCGAGATCAGCACCAGGGCGATGATCTGGAGGGTGTGGTTCAGGTCCGTGAGGGTGGTCCGGGCCGCGGCGACCACCGACTGGGCCACGACCGCCGCCGCGCCCACCAGCCCGGTCGTCCTGGGCCCCGCGAAGGAGGCCGTGACGGCCGGTGCGGCGACCAGAAAGGGCCCGAGGTGGACCTCGGGCGGCGCCAGTACGTCGACCAGGGTGACCCCGGCGATCAGGGCGAACGGAACCGACAGCAGCGTGAGGCGGGCTCGTGTCGGCCGGGGGTCCATGCCTCCTGGATACACCGCGCGGAGGGTTCGCGCGCCCTGCCGGGCCGCCGCACCCGCCTGACGGCCGAACCGCACAGTGCTGCGGCTGCCGGTCCGGGGGAGTGGAGAGAGGATGGGAGCACCCGGGCAGCCCCGGGCATGGAACCGAGCGGGCCGACCGACCGCTCCCTTGGCCGTGGACGGGAAGGAGTGGCCGGCATGAGTACGTCGGACGCCTCCCCGGCCGGTCCCGAACCGGCACGCCCCGGCCCCTCGACCGGGCCGGGGCTCCTCGACGTGCTCGGCGTCGCGGCCGTGGTCCTCGACGAAAGCGGCCGGATCGCCCTGTGGAGCCCGCAGGCCGAGGCGCTCTTCGGCTACACCGCCTCGGAGGCCCTGGGCCGGTTCGCGGCCCAGCTGCTCGTCGACGAGCAGCATCTCGGGCTGGTCCTCTCCCTCTTCGAGAAGGTGATGGCCGGCGGCGGCCCATGGGCGGGCGTCTTCCCCGTCCTGCGCAAGGACGGCAGCACCCGACTGGCCGAGTTCCGCAACATGCGGCTGGAGGACCAGCAGGGCCGGCGCTACGCCCTCGGCATCGCCTCCGACCAGGCCACCCTGCGGCGCGTGGAACGCGACCTGGCCCTCTCGATGCGGCTGGTCGCCCAGTCCCCGATCGGCCTGGCCGTCCTGGACACCGACCTGCGCTACGTCCTGGTCAACCCGGCCCTCGAACGCATCAACGGGCTGCCCGCCTCCCGGCACATCGGCCGCCGGGTCACCGAGGCCCTGCCCTTCCTCGACGCCGAAGCCGTCGAGGCCGCCATGCGCGAGGTCCTCACCAGCGGCTCACCGCAGCTGAACCAGTTCACGACCGGCCGTACGCCCGTCGCTCCCGAGGAGGACCGCGCCTGGTCGGTCTCCGTCTACCGGCTGGAGGACCCGGCGGGCAAGCCCATAGGGGTCGCGGCCTCCGTCGTGGACGTCACCGAACAGCACAAGGCGTCGACCGCCATCGCCATCGCCCGCCAGCGGCTCGCACTGATCGCCGACGCGTCCGTACGCATCGGGACCACCCTCGACCTCTGGGTCACGGCCCGGGAACTGGGTGACGTCGCCGTGCCGCAGCTCGCCGACGTCGCCACCGTCGACATCCTCGACTCCGTCCTCGGCGACCACCCGCCCGGCGGCGAGACCGAGGGGACCGTGCAATTCCGTGCCCTGGCCGTCAAGGCGGCGCGGCCCACCCCCGCCACCCGCGCGGCCGACCCCGTCGGCACCATCGCGCGCTACGACTCCACCCGGCTGGTCACCCAGTGCGTCCACACCGGCCGCCCGATCCTGCGGGCCGACGTGAGCCCCGGGAGGCTGGCGGGCATCGCCCGCGACAGCGAGGCCGCCGCCCTCCTCGCGGAGGCCGGTCTCCACTCGTACCTCGCCGTGCCCCTGATCGCCCGCGGCGAGGTCATCGGGGTCATGGGCCTGCAACGCACCGACAATCCGCTGCCGTTCGACCACGACGACCTGCTGCTCGCGAGCGAGCTGGCGGCGCGGGCCGCCGTCTGCATCGACAACGCCCGCTGGTACCAGAGGCAGCGCCACGCCGCCCTCACCCTCCAGCGCCACCTGCTGCCCCACCACCCCACCCCCACCCCCGGCCTGGAGATCGCCTACCGCTACCAGCCCGCCGCCGCGGTCGGCGAGGTCGGCGGGGACTGGTTCGACGTCATCCCGCTGCCCGACGACAAGACCGCCCTCGTCGTCGGCGACGTCATGGGCAGCGGCATCAACGCCGCCGCCACCATGGGCCAACTGCGCACCGCCGCCCGTACGCTGGCCGAACTCGACCTCGACCCCGCGGCGGTCCTGACCCGGCTGGACCACACCACCACCGGCCTCGGCCACACGATGGCCACCTGCGTGATCGCCGTGTACGACCCCCACCACGGCCGGTGCCGCATCGCCACCGCCGGCCACCTGCCCCCCGTACGCACCCGGCCCGGGCACGAGCCCGAACTCCTCGACCTGCCCACCGGGGCACCCCTGGGCGTCGGCGGCGTGCCGTTCGAGGCCTCCACCCTCGATCTGGGCGTCGGCGACGAACTGGTCCTCTACACCGACGGCCTCGTCGAAACCCGCGACCAGGACATCGACATCCGGCTGCAGGCCCTCACCACACTGCTCGGCGATCCGGGCCGTCCGCTGGAGGACACCTGCGACCTGCTGCTGCGCACCCTGCGCCAGCCCGACGACCGCGACGACGTCGCCCTCCTCATCGCGCGCGGCAGGGCGCTGCCGGCGGCGGGACCGGAGCCGGGCCCGGGCCGCTGAACGGGTCGGCACGGTACCAGCCTTCCGAGGCCTTGCCCGGATGTTTGTCCATTCGTGATGGTCCTTCCGCGCGGACACCACACAGGGCACTAGCGTCCCTTGGCACCCGGTCCCCGGTCCCCGTACCCAGGAGGCACAGTGCTGTCATTCCGTCGGTCGGCCATCGGCAGCATGTCGGTCGCTTCGAGACATGTGATGGCCACGGGCGTCGTCATCGGCGCCCTCGCCTTCACCCTGATCGCGTTGCTGATCCCCGTGCAGAAGTTCGGCGGCTCGGCCGTCGCAGCCGCCCCGGCCGCCACCGGCGACGACGACGGCGCCGGCACCCTGAGCACGGCCTTCGGCCCCCTGACACCCCAGGACCGCGACTTCGTCCGCAAGGTACGGCTCGCCGGACTGTGGGAGCTGCCCGCCGGACGCCAGGCCCAGCAGCGCGGCAAGCGCCCGATGGTCCGCACCGCGGGGGAGCACCTCATCGAGGGCCACACCGAACTGGACCGGCGGGTCATGGAGGTGGGCCAGGCCCTGGGCATCGAACTGCCCAACCGGCCCTCCGCACAGCAGCAGGGCTGGCTCGACCAGCTCGACGCGGCCCAAGGTCCCCAGTACGAGCAGCTGTTCGCCCAGCTGCTGCGCCGGGCCCACGGCAAGGTGTTCGCGCTGGTCGCCCAAATACGCGCCCAAACCCGCAACTCCATGGTCCGGGCCCTGGCCACCGACGCCAACACCACCGTCCTGGACCACATCACGGTCCTCGAAGCCACCGGGCTCGTCGACTTCGACGGCCTCGCGGACGCCCCGCCGTCCCCTTCCGCCCCCCTTCCCCGACCGACGAAGTGAAGTGATCGCATGAGTCAAAAGGGCCACAAACGCCGTCTACGGCCTGCGCACAAGGCCCTCGCCGTGATGTCCGCCCTGGTCCTGGGCGGCGGCGGGGCCGTGGTCGTAGCCCAGGGCGCCTTCGCCGGGCAGGACGCCGCGGCACCGGTGACCGCCACCATCGACTGCCCCGACGTGGGCGACCGGCTGCGCACCGTGCCCGACCAGGCCCGGCCCGCGGTGGACGAGAAGCTCGCGCAGCTCGACACCCAGGTCGCCGACGCCTACCGGCAGCTCTCCTCCGGCCGGGCCCGCGGCGACGCCCTGCTCGGCGGCCTGAAGGACCAGCGGGGCAAGACGATCGCCTCGCTCTCCGACGCGATCGGGCAGGCGGGCGACGCCCGTCCCGAGGGCCTGGACGCGCTCAGCGCCTGCACCATGAAGCAGGCCCCGGCCCCCGATCCTGCGGACGAGCCCGGTGCCGGCGACGGGGAGGCGCAGGGCCTCGCGGCCCAGGGCGCCGCGGCGCAGCAGGACGGCGCCCGGCAGGCCAAGGGCGGCCCCGCCCGCAGCGACTTCGTCGCCATCGGCAACGTACGGCCGAACGTCCGCAAGCCGGGCAACCGCCAGGGCGCGTCCACCGGGTCCTTCTCGGTGCAGTGCGGCCGCAACGAGAACGGCCACTTCAACCCCGACAACGTCATCGTCGCGCCCGGCGTGAGCAACGGCGCCCACCACATGCACGACTACGTGGGCAACAAGACCACCGACGCCTTCTCCACCAACAACAGCCTCGCGGCCTCCGGCACCACCTGCACCAACGGCGACCAGTCCACCTACTACTGGCCCGTGCTGCGCCTGCGGGACGGCCGGGCGGAACGCGACGCCAAGGCGCCCGGCGGCGGCCAGGACGCGAACATCGGGACGATCCTGCGGCCCAAGCAGGTGACCATCGACTTCAAGGGCAGCCCCGTGGGCAAGGTGACGGCCATGCCCCGCTTCCTGCGCATCATCACGGGGGACGCCAAGGCCTTCACCAACGGGCCCGGCAACGCCAACGCCTCGTGGAGCTGCACCGGCTTCGAGAACCGCCAGCTGAAGGACAAGTACCCGGTCTGCCCCAAGGGCAGCGACGTCGTCCGGACCTTCACCTTCCAGAGCTGCTGGGACGGCAATAACATCGACAGCGCCAACCACCGCACCCACGTGGCCTTCGCGAACAAGGACGGCTCCTGCAAGGCGGGCTTCAAGGCCCTCCCGCAGCTGGTGCAGCGGATCACGTACAGCGTGCCGCCGGGCGCCCGCTTCGCCGTGGACAGCTTCCCCGAGCAGCTGCACAAGCCCGTGACCGACCACGGCGACTTCATCAACGTCATGTCGGACGGCCTGATGGCCAAGGCGGTGCGCTGCATCAACGACGGGCGCGCCTGCCGCTGAGACCCTCGGGGCGGCGCCTCCTCCTACCTCCCCGGCTCCGCCCCGAGAGCGGTGCCGGCCCGAAGCCGACTTCGGGCCGGCACCGCGTCCGTGTGCGCACCGCCGACCGGCCCCGGCAGACCGGCCCACTCGCCGGCCGGCCGACCCGCGGATCCGTCGACGACGGTGCGCGCGTCGCCCCGGAAGACCCGAGGAGCGCCATGGCCGAGCCCTGCGACCGGGAACTCATCCGGCAGCTGCGCGAGGCGTACGCGGCCGGTGTGCAGGCCCCCGCCGCCTGCGACACCCTGTACCGGCGGCACAGCGGCGCCGCCCTCGCCTTCGCGCGGGGCTGCTGCCGCAGAGCCCCGCACGAGGCCGAGGACCTCGTCTCCGAAGCCTTCATCCGGACCCTCCAGGCGGTCCGCTCCGGGGCCGGACCCCGCGAGCGCTGGCGCCCGTACCTGCTGGCGGTGGTCCGGCACACGGCCGTCGAATGGCGGGCGGGGGCCGGGCGGACCGTCCTGACCCCCGACGTCGAGGCGTGGTGCCGTCCCGCGCCGAGCGGAGAGGAACCGCAGCGCAGACTGCTGGACGACGAGGACCGCAGGCTCGTCACCCGGTCCTTCCACGCCCTGCCCGAGCGGTGGAAGGCCGTCCTGTGGCACACCCTCGTCGAGGACGACTGCCCGCATCCCGTCCCCCTTCTGCTGGGCATCACGCCGAGCGCCGTGACCTCCCTGGCCTTCCGCGCCCGCGAGGGACTGCGCGAGGCGTACCTGCGCGCCCACGTCGACACCGCGGCCGACCCCCGCTGCCGCCACTACGCCGGCGTACTGGGCGCGGCGGTCCGCCGCCGCGGTGCCCCGCGCGGCCGCGGCCTGGTCCGCCATCTGGCCCTCTGCCGCTCCTGCTCGCGTGCCCACGCCGAGCTGCTCGACCTCGACGCCGCGCTGCGCGCCGGGGCTTCGGCCGTACTCGCGGACCGGTGACGGCGTACACGTGCGGCGGCCCCGGCCCCCGTACCGCGTGGGTGCGGGACGGGGACCGGGGCCGGGTGCCGGTGGGCAGTCTGCGGTCAGAGGCCGTTGACGCGGGCCATGCGGCCCACGCCCAGCGGCCGGAATTCGTTGGCGGCGGCCCGCACCTTGCGGCCCGCCCGTGAGTGCTGGCGCCGCACCTGGGCCATCAGGCGGCGGCTGCGCAGGGCGAGCTCCAGTTCGAAGCGGGTACGGGGGTCGCGCAGCCCGGGACCGAAGAGCTTCTCCAGCTGGCGCATCCGGTAGCGGACCGTCTGGGGGTGCACGCTCAGCGCCTTCGCGGCCTCGGGGGCCCCGCCGCCCTCCAGCCAGGCGAGCAGGGTCACTTCGAGCCGTTCGCTCTGGCGCGGGGTGAGGTCGGCCAGGGGGCGCAGCCAGCGTGCGGCCAGCGCGTGCGCCAGGGGTTCGTCCTGGAGGAGGAGCAGGGTCGAGAGGTGGTCGTCGACGAAGAGGGCCCGCGCGTCCATGCCCGCGCGGTTGGGGGTCAGGGCCAGCAGGCGCAGGGCCCACCGCAGGGAGGAGGCGGTGTCCCGGGGGGCGACGGGGTGGCCGACGGCGGCGAACCGCCCGCGCAGCAGGGCTTCCAGGGCGGTGCGCGTGTCCGGATCGGGGCTCGGGACGAGCAGGCAGGGCTGGGCGCCGACCATGCCCGCCAGGCCGTCGTCCAGCACGGCGGCGAGCTGCTGCGTCTCGCCGGGCGTGGCCATCGCGATCGCGCGTATCTCGGAGGGGAGGGGCCAGCCGGCCGCGGCGGCCAGGTCGGCGAGGGCCGTTTCAGCCATGGGCATGTCACTCGTGAGAGCGGAGAAGAGCTCGCGCCGCGCCCGTTCGGGCGGACCGCCGAGCCCCTCGGCGGGCACCACCGTCAGCGGGGCCAGACTGCGCCGGCGGGCCGGTTCGCACACCGGCGGCTCACTGCGGCCGTGGTGTTCGGCGGGCGGCCCTTCGCCGCAGGGGCCTTCGGCGGGACCGTGCCCCTGGAAGGAACCGGTTCCCTGGAAGGAACCCGGCCCCTGGAAACCGGGGCGCTCACGGGCGCCGGCCTCCCCGGCTGCCGCGGGGCCCTCGCCTACGGCCTCGGTGCGGACCGGTGCCGGCGCCGGCGGGTGCGCCGTCGGCGGGTCCTGCTGCCGCGGCGCCGGTTCGCGATAGCCGAGGGTGGTGAGCAGGGCCGCCTCCACCCGCTGTCTGACCACCTCCTCGCCGAGTTCCTCGACGAGGCCGGAGAATCCGGGGATCTCCTCCCTCATCTCCTCCACCATCCCGGCGGCCAGCGCGGGCAGTTCCCTTCGCAGCACCCGGGTCCATTCGCCGCGGGGGCGGGCCCAGATGCGGTTCAGCAGTTCGCACATTGTTACCTCGTTCATGCCGGGGTACGGCCTGCCCCGTGGAAGGGTGGCAGGCCTGTCGAGCCGCCTCCCTCCCTGCTCGGCGCCAGTGCCGACCGGGAGTTGAGCACCTCGTACACCCTCCAGGAGAGTGCCGTTCGCTTGCGGTCCCGCGGCTTTGCCTCGTTTTTGCCGTGGGACGGGTGTGGCGGCGGACAAGGCGTCACCCCGGGCAGCCACCGCACCGTTGGAAGGGAATCTTCCGCGGACGTTCGGGATGACGATGCCACGCGCGCAAGAACTTGTCACGATTCGATAAATACTGTGGAGGCGTTGCGAAGCTCCACGATGCTTCTGCACTCCGGCCCCCGCTCCCGGTCGGCGAGGCACTCATCTCCCGCCCACCGCGGAGCAGTTCCGTCGACTACCCCGGGCGCCGAGTGCGGTGGAGTGCCTCGGGCCCGGGCGTATGGGAGAACTCGATGCCCCTGTCCCAGCCCCTTGCGCCCCGCTCTCACCGGGCCCGCCGCACCAGACGCCACGCCGGCGCCGCCGCGGCGGCGGCCGCAGGCCGACGGGCGCTGCGGCGGCCGCCCCTGCTGTCGGCCGCCGGGGGCCTGCACCCCGCCGCCCTGGCCGTCGCCGCCCTGGCAGCCCTCCTTGCGGTTGCGGTGGCCGCCCGGGCGGGCGCCCTCACGCACCTGTGGGACTTCCTCGACTTCGGGGCGGGCGTGCTCTCGCTCGTCTCGCTCACCTCCGCCGTCCTGTGGGGGCTGGCGGCCACCGACCGCACGCTGCTCAGCTCCGGGCACCGGCTCGTCGCCCAAGGCGCGCACCGCGGGCTCGCCGTCGCCGGACTCGGCTTCCTCGCCTTGCACGTCTGGGTGAAGGTCGCCGAGGCGCACACCGGACCCGCGTCCGTCCTCGTGCCGTTCGCCGACCGCGACCGCCCCTTCCTGATCGGGCTCGGCACCCTGGCCGGATACCTCTTCGTCTCCGTGGCGGTCTCGGGCGCGGTGCGCAGCGCCTTCGCCACCAAGGGCCGCTCCCTGTGGTGGCGGGCCCTGCACGTGGGCGCGTACCCCGCCTGGGGAGCCTCGCTGGTGCACGGCCTGAAGTCCGGGCGCGCCGCCAGCAGTTGGGTGACCGTGGCCTACGCTCTGTGCCTGGTCGGGGTGGCGGCCGTGCTCGCCGTACGCCTGCGGTCGAGGCTGCGCGCCGCCCCCGCCCGGCCCGTGGCCGCGCCGCCGTCCGCCGCCCCCGCCGCGCCGGTTCCGCCCCAGCGGCGGCCCCGGCCCCCGCAGCAGTTCGTCCGGCAGCCCGCGGAATGGGCCGCCGAGCGCCTGACCGCCCGCCTGGCGCGGCAGTCGGACCGCCGCTCCGTCGGCCAGGAACCGCTCCCCGCGCCGGTGCCCCCGCTGCCGGCCCCGGCGCTGGGCGCCGAACGGCCCGCCTACCAGGCGGTGTTCATATCCAGCAGCCTCGGCGCCGGCGCCGACCGGCCCGGTGAGCCGCTCGGCGGGGTACGGGGGCGGCAGTGACCGGAGTCGCGCACCCGGCCCTCGGCTGCGTGGGCCAGCCCCGGCTGCTCGCGGGGCTCGACGTCGCCGAACGGCTCGACCGGGCCGGGCACCTGGCGGTGCACGGTCCGTTGCCCTCGTACGACCCGGACGCACTGGTGGAGCTCGCGGAGGCGATCGACCTGCGGGGCCGCGGGGGAGCGGGCTTCCCGTTCGCCCGCAAGCTGCGGGCCGTCATGCGCTCGGCCCGCGGGCGCGACGGGCGCACCGCGGTCGTCGTCAACGGCAGTGAGGGCGAGCCCAGTTGCCTCAAGGACACCGCCATGCTGCTGCACGCCCCGCACCTGGTGCTCGACGGGGCGCTGCTGGCGGCCGCCGCGCTGGGAGCCGAGGACGTGGTCGTCGGCGTCACCCGGGAGGACGTGGAGGGATCACTGCGCGCCGCGGTGGCCGAACGCGGCCCGGCCGGCAGCCGGGTCCGCGTCGTCAGGCTCCCCGAGCGTTTCGTCACGGGGGAGGGGACGGCGCTGGTACGCGGCCTGGAAGGCGGCCCGGCGCTCCCGTCCGGGCAGAAGGTGCGGACCAGCGAGCGGGGCCTCGGCGGGGTGCCGACGCTGCTCTCCAACACCGAGACGTACGCCCAGCTCGCCGTCGCCGCACGGATGGGCGCCCCCGAATACCGGATGGCGGGCCTGCCGACCGAGCCGGGCACGATCCTGCTGACCGTCGGGGGGTCCACGGTCGTGGAGGTCCCCGCCGGGACCTCGCTCGCGTACGTCCTGGACCTGTGCGGGGCCGGCCCGGGCCAGGGGGTCCTGGTCGGCGGCTACCACGGCCGGTGGCTCGCCCCCGCGGCGGCCCGCACGGTGCTGCTGTCCCGGCAGTCATTGGCCTCGGCCGACGCCGTCCTGGGCGCGGGCGCCGTGCTGCCGCTGCCCGAGGACACCTGCCCGGCCGGCGAGATCGCCCGGGTGACCCGCTGGATGGCCGACGAGTCCGCGGGCCAGTGCGGCCCCTGCGTCAGAGGGCTTCCCTCGCTCGCCGGGGTCGTGGAGGACCTCGTGGGCGGCGGAGGGCGGGCGGCCCTGGAGGCGGTGGAGGCGCGGATGCGCTCCGTACGACGCCGCGGCGCGTGCAGCCACCCCGACGGCACCGCCTCCTTCGTGGCCTCCGCGCTGGCGGTCTTCCCCGAGGAGCTCCGCGACCACGCCCTCGGCAGCGGCTGCGGACGGCGGGTCCTGGGGGCCCTGCCCCTGCCCGCCGACGAGAACCCCGAGCGGCTCGTCGTGGACTGGACGCTCTGCAAGGGCCACGGGCTCTGCGTGGACCTGCTGCCCGACGTCGTCCGGCTGGACGGCGACGGCTACCCGGCCGAGGCCGTGATGCCGGTGCCGGGACGGCTTCGCCCGAAGGCGCTGCGCGCCGTGCGCCGCTGTCCGGCGCTCGCGCTGCGCATCCAGGAATGAGCTCGCGGTCAACGGACGCGGCCGGGCGGAGTTCACTCTTTGGCGCGATCTGACAAATTCCCGGGAATACGAATTCGGCGGGCTCTCCTGGCCTTATGAATAACTCGGAGGACGTAATCCCCGGGCTGAACCCGAAGGAGTGATCGTGAAGATGAAGTACCGTCGAGCGACAACGGCCGGATCAGTGGTGGCGGTTCTGCTGCTGGCGGCAGGATGCGGAAGCGGTTCGGACACCTCCAAGGCGGCGAATTCCGTCCAGCCGGCCGGAGCCGGGAAAAACCTCGGAAACGCCTACGACTCCGGTTACGGTTCGGGATCCGGTTCCGCCCTGGGTTCCGGATCGGGATACGGCTCCGCGGACGGGTCCGGCGACGCGGCCGCGGGCGGCGCGGGCGGTGCGAAGGCCGGCCAGCTGTCGGTGCGCGAGATCGCGGAGGTGGGCAGCGTGGTCACCGACAGCGCCGGAATGACCCTCTACCGCTTCGACAAGGACACCGCCCAGCCCCCCAAGTCCACCTGCGACGGGGACTGCGCCACGGCCTGGCCGCCGGTCCCCGCGGACGACGCCTCGGCCTCCGGCGGCATCGACGCCGGCCTCCTCGGCTCGGTGGCCCGCTCCGACGGCAGCAAGCAGCTGACCCTCGGGGGGTGGCCGGTGTACCGCTACGCCAAGGACACCAAGGCGGGCGAGGCGAAGGGCGAGGGCGTCGGGGGGACCTGGCACGCGCTGGCCTCCGACGGGAAGAAGGCCATTGCCCAGAAGGGCATGGGCGCGGGAATGGGCATGGGAATGGGCGGGGGCGGGGGTGCGGGCGGGTCCGAGAATTCCGGAACCGAACTTTCCGTCGCGGACAACGAGAAACTGGGAAAGATTCTCGTGGACGGCCAGTGGCGCACGCTCTACCGATTCGACAAGGACAGCGCGTGGCCGATGAAATTCGGTTGTGTCGGGGCCTGCCTGGACACCTGGAAACCGGCGGCACCCGTGAACAAGGAGAAGACGTCGGGAATACCCGCTGCACTGGTGGGATCGGTCAAGCGGCCGGACGGCACGGAGCAGTTGACGATCGACTGCTGGCCCGTCTATCTGTTCACCGGCGACACCGAGCCCGGACAGGCCAACGGACACAACAAGCAGGGCCTCTGGTTCGCGGTCACCGCCGCGGGCAAGAAGGTACCGGCGACGGCCGGCTGACCGGTGCGGCCCTCATCCCACCGTCCTGCCACGGCCACCGTGGCCACTGCGGCCGCCGTGCTGCTGGCGACACTGGTGTGCGGCGGCTGTGCCTCCTCCGGGCACGGCGACGGCCGCGGGCACGGCGGGCACGGCACGCCGGCATCGCAGGCCGCGGCCCCGGCCGCCCGGCCCGCCGGCCTCCAGGACCTCGCCGCGGCGCTCGGCTGCACGCCCGAGATCACGGTCGACGCGGAGGAACTCCGGGAAGGGGCGTGCGGAACGGGCCAGGAGGCCTTCCGTATGGCCACCTTCGCGGCCGACCAGGGCCAGCGCGCCTGGCTGGACGAAGCCATGATGTACGGCGGTACGTATCTGGTCGGCACCCGCTGGGTCGTCACGGGCCCGTCGGCCCAGGCCCTGAGCGCCGTCCAGGGCCGCCTCGGCGGGACCCTCGCGACGGGCTCCACGCACGGCGCTGAGCACGGTGCGGACCACGGCTCCCCGCCCGCTTCCCCAGCCGCTTCCCCGCCCGGCTCCGGCCCCGGCTCCGAGCCCGCCCACGGCCCCTCGCACGGCTCCGCCCCCATGGGGTGAGACGAGTGCGCGCGGCAGCCGCCCGCTGCGGCTGCCGCGCCGGAGGCCCTCAGGCGCTCCGTACGGCCAGAATGATTCGGACCTGCCCAGGGCCAAGCGGCTCTCGTTCCTGTCCGACATGGAACAGCTCGGAGAGGCGGTCGAGCGTGTGTCCCGCCGCATGGACCCGGCCTTCCGCCGGGTCAATCTGGAGATCCTGGGCAACACCGACGGCTTCCTGCACGCACACGTATGGCCCCGGTTCGACTGGGAGCCGCACGAGTTGGTGCGCATGCCGGTGTGGCTCCACCCCCGCGACCGATGGACCGACGGGCAGTTCGCCCTCGGCCCCCGGCACGATCTGCTGCGCGAGGCGCTCGGCGCCGAACTGGACGGCCTGCGCCCCGCTCGGTGACGGTCCCGTGGATCCTCAGGGCCGGGCCGCAGACGGCACCGCCCCGTCGGGCGGACGCGTTGCGGAGGGACGGGGGAGGGGGGAGGGTCGGGGGGACGGCGGTCGATTCTGGAGGCGATCATGTCCATTGCCACGGTGAACCCTGCGACGGGCGAAACCGTACGCACGTTCGACGAGCTGAGTCCCGAGGAGACGGAGCGGCGCATCGCGGATGCCGCACGGGCCTTCACCTCCTACCGCACCACCGGCTTCGCCGAACGCGCCGACCTCCTGACACGGGCCGCGGCGCTCCTGGAGGCCGAGACGGAGGACATCGCCCGCACCATGACCACGGAGATGGGCAAACCCCTCGCCGCGGCCCGTGCCGAGGCGGCCAAGTGCGTGAAGGCCATGCGCTGGTACGCCGCCCACGCCGAGTCCCTGCTGCGCGACGAGCTCCCGGCCGACGCCGACGTCCGCGACAGCGGGGCCTCGGCCGTCCGGACGCACTACCGGCCGCTGGGCGTGGTCCTCGCCGTCATGCCGTGGAACTTCCCCCTCTGGCAGGTCGTACGGTTCGCCGCGCCCGCGCTGATGGCCGGGAACACCGGCCTGCTCAAGCACGCCTCGAACGTCCCCCAGACGGCCCTTTACCTGGGCGAACTCTTCGAACGGGCCGGCTACCCGCACGGCTGCTTCCAGACCCTCCTGATCGGTTCCCGCGCCGTCGAGGCGGTCCTGCGCGATCCGCGCGTCGCCGCGGCGACGCTGACGGGCAGCGAGCCCGCCGGGCGCTCGGTGGCCTCGGTCGCGGGAGACGAGGTCAAGAAGACGGTCCTGGAGCTGGGCGGCAGCGACCCGTACGTCGTGATGCCCTCCGCCGACCTCGACCGCGCCGTCCGGACGGCCGTCACCGCACGGGTGCAGAACAACGGCCAGTCCTGCATCGCCGCGAAGCGGTTCATCGTCCACGCGGACGTGTACGACGCCTTCGCGGAACGCTTCACCGCCGGCATGAAGGCGCTCAGCGTCGGCGACCCGATGCGGGACTCCACCGACGTCGGTCCGCTCGCCACCGAGAAGGGCCGCGCCGACCTGGAGGAACTGGTCGAGGACGCCGTCAGCCGCGGCGCGACGGTCCTGTGCGGCGCCCGCCGGCCCCCGGAGCACCCGCAGGGCTGGTTCTACGAGCCGACCGTCCTCGCCGGCATCTCCCCGGACATGCGCATCGACCAGGAGGAGACCTTCGGCCCGGTCGCGACCCTGTACCGGGTGGAGGACCTCGACGAGGCCGTGCACCGCGCCAACCACACGCCCTTCGGTCTGAGCTCCAACGTGTGGACCCGCAGCGACGAGGACATCGCCCGCTTCGTCCGCGACCTTGAGGCGGGCGGCATCTACATCAACGGCATGACGGCCTCCCACCCCGCCCTCCCGTTCGGCGGTGTGAAGCGCTCCGGCTACGGCCGCGAACTCTCGGGCCACGGCATCCGCGAATTCTGCAACGTCACCACCGTCTGGCAGTCCGCCGACTGATCACCCCGTACGCCGGGGGCCGCGCGCGAAACCGGCCCCGCCCCCGCGCGCGAAACCGGCCCCGCCCTCCGCGCGCCCCTGGCGGGGGCGGCGGAGGGCAGAGCCGGTTCGCCGTGGTCCGTCACCCTGCTACGGGGCCACCTTCAGCAGCTTGTTCACCGTGCCCGTGGAGGGGTTGGTCACCGCTCCGCCGGTCGCCGCCGCAGCCAGGGCCGCGGAGGTCTGCGCCGGAGTGGCGGACGGGTGTCCGGCCAGGTAGACGGCCGCGGCGCCCGTCACGTGCGGGGTGGCCATCGAGGTGCCCGAGATGGTCTTGGTCCCGGTGTCGCTGTCGTTCCAGTCCGACGTGATGTCCGAGCCCGGCGCGTACAGGTCCACCACGGAACCGAAGTTGGAGAACGAGGACTGCGCGTCGTCGATGGTGCTCGACGCCACGGTGATCGCCTCCGGGACGCGGGCGGGGGAGCCCTTCCCGGCGTCGCTCGACTCGTTGCCCGCCGCGACGGCGAAGGTGACGCCCGAGGCGATGGCCCGGCGCACCGCCTCGTCCAGCGCTTCGTCGGCTCCGCCGCCCAGGCTCATGTTGGCCACCGAGGGGCCGGAGTGGTGCTGGGTGACCCAGTCGATCCCGGCGACGACCTGCTCGGTGGTGCCGGAGCCGTTGTCGTCCAGCACCCGGACCGCGACCAGCTTCGCCTTCTTGGCCACGCCGTGGCTGGTACCCGCGATGGTGCCGGCCACGTGCGTGCCGTGGCCGTTGCCGTCGTCGGCGCTGTCGTCGTTGTCCACCGCGTCGAAGCCGTGCGTGGCGCGGCCGCCGAAGTCCTTGTGGGTCACGCGGATGCCGGTGTCGATGACGTACGCCGTCACCCCTTCACCGGCGCCGTCGGGGTAGGTGTACTTCTTGTCCCCGCTCTTGGCGGTCTGGTCGATCCGGTCCAGGCCCCATGAGGGCGGGTTGTCCTGGGTGGCGTTGATGGTGAACTTCTTGTTCTGCACGACCTTGCCGACGGCCGGGTCCGCGGCGAGCCGCTTGGCCTCCGTCTCGCTCAGGCCCGAGGCCGAGAAGCCGTTGACCCCGGAGCTGTAGTTGCGTTGCAGTTCGCCACCGTACTTGCGGGCGAGCTGCCCCTTGTCCGCGGAGGCATCGAGTATGACGACGTAGCTGCCGCTGATCGCGCCGGGCGCGCCGAGTCCGTACACCGTGCCTTCGGCCGGTGTCGCCGCCCCCGCCAGGGGGGTGGCGAGCAGGGCGGCGGCAGCCGCGGTGGCGGCTCCCGTCGCCACTGCCGCATACCGAAATCCGCGCGTGCGCTTGTGAGTTGCCATGTAGAGGGTTCTCCTCGTGGTGACGTGTGGGGCGTCAAACCTTCTGGACAACCCTGTTCCGATTGACAGGCGCAAATCAAGGCGGCCTGGGCCCTTGGGGGTTATTCAACAAGGTTTCTCAAAAGGCCCCCCGCATTGCCTTCACCATGCACACATGTTCGCCCGAACTCCCGCACGAATGCATCACTTTCTTCGGTTGTCTCTCCAACTTCCTTGAAAATTCGCCTACTTCGTAGCGACGCGCGAGGCGGGACGAGGCCGAGCCGCTCGCACGGTCGCCCACCCGTCGGCCTGGCCACCCGCCCGGCTACGGCCCGGCCCCCTCCTCACGCGGCGTGACTCCCGTCACTTCCAGTGATGGATGGGGCATGTGTGCCCAGGGATGGGGCAAGCGCGCCGAATGCAACACCACCGCGGGTGAGCCGCGGTGTCGGAAGCGGAGGTACAGCGCGTCGTGTCGGAGCAGAACACCATCCACATAGCCGGGACCTGGCGGTCCGCGGTCTCAGGGGCCACCCGCGAGGTCCTGGACCCGGCCGACGCCACCGTCCTGGCCGTCGTCGCCGAGGGTGGCGCCGCGGACACCGATGCCGCCGTCAGCGCCGCCCGGACCGCCTTCGACGGCGGCGAGTGGCCCCAGACCCCGGTCGCGGAGCGCGCCGCGCTGCTGCGCCGCACCGCCGAGCTGCTCCAGCGTGACCGCGAACACATCGCACTGCTGGAGAGCCGGGACGCGGGCAAGACCCTCGAAGAGGGGCGCGTCGACGTGGACTGCGTCAGCGACGCCTTCCGCTACTTCGCCGACCTGGTCACCGGCGAGAGCGCGGGACGCGTGGTCGACGCCGGGTCCCCCGACGTGCACAGCGTCGTCGTCCACGAACCGGTCGGGGTCTGCGCCCTGATCACCCCGTGGAACTATCCGCTGCTCCAGGCCAGCTGGAAGATCGCCCCGGCCCTCGCCGCCGGCAACACCTTCGTCCTCAAGCCGAGCGAGATCACCCCGCTGTCCACGGTGGCGCTCGTCGCCCTGCTGGCGGAGGCCGGACTGCCGGCCGGCGTCGCCAACCTGGTGACCGGCGCGGGCGACCCCGTCGGCGCCCGGCTGTCCGGCCACCCCGACGTGGACCTCGTCTCCTTCACCGGCGGTCTGGCCAGCGGTACGAAGGTCATGCGTGCCGCGGCCGACTCCGTCAAGAAGGTCGCCCTCGAACTCGGCGGCAAGAACCCCAACGTCGTCTTCGCCGACGCCTGCGCCACCGCCGAGGACTTCGACACCGCCGTCGACCAGGCCCTCAACGCCGCCTTCATGCACAGCGGCCAGGTCTGCTCCGCCGGCTCCCGCCTCATCGTCGAGGACCGCGTCGCCGAGCGCTTCGTGGCCGAACTCGCCCGCCGGGCCGACCGGATCCGCCTCGGCCGCGGCACCGACCCGGGCGTCGAGTGCGGCCCCCTGGTCTCCGCCGCCCAGCTCGCGCGGACGCAGGAGTACGTGGACTCCGCGCTCGCCGAGGGCGCGGTGCTCCGGTCCGGCGGCACCCGGCCGGAGGGGCCCGGCTACTTCTACCGGCCGACCGTCCTGGACGGCTGCCACCGGGGGATGCGCGTCGTACGGGAGGAGGTCTTCGGGCCGGTTCTGACCGTCGAGACGTTCCGTACCGAGGACGAGGCCGTCGCGCTCGCCAACGACACCGAGTACGGCCTGGCCGGCGCGGTGTGGACCGCCGACCAGGGCCGAGCCCGCCGGGTGGCCGGCCGGCTGCGCCACGGCACCGTCTGGATCAACGACTTCCACCCCTACCTGCCGCAGGCGGAGTGGGGCGGCTTCGGCAAGTCCGGTATCGGACGGGAACTGGGCCCCTCGGGCCTGGCCGAGTACCGCGAGACCAAGCACGTGTACCAGAACCTCGCTCCGCGCCCCGTGCGCTGGTTCGCGGGCTGAAGGAGGAGGAGAACCATCACCACGCACACGTACACGAACACCCCCACGCCCGCGGACCCGGTGCCCGGCCCCGTCCAGGAGTACGACTACGTGGTCGTCGGCGGCGGAACCGCCGGCTCGGTCATCGCCTCCCGCCTCACCGAGGACCCCGGCACCACCGTCGCCGTGATCGAGGGCGGCCCCAGCGACGTCGACCGGCCCGACGTGCTCACCCTGCGCCGCTGGATGGGCCTGCTCGGCGGGGAACTCGACTACGACTACCCCACCACCGAGCAGCCCCGCGGCAACTCCCACATCCGCCACAGCCGCGCCCGCGTCCTGGGCGGCTGCTCCTCGCACAACACACTCATCGCCTTCAAGCCGCTGCCCTCCGACTGGGACGAGTGGTCGCAGGCCGGCGCCGAGGGCTGGCACGCCGCCGCCATGGACCCGTACTTCGACAAGCTGCTCAACAACATCGTTCCGGTGGCCGAGAAGGACCGCAACGTCATCGCCCGCGATTTCGTCGACGCCGCCCGCACGGCCCTGGACGTCCCGCTCGTCGAGGGCTTCAACCGCAAGCCGTTCCACGAGGGCGCCGGTTTCTTCGACCTCGCCTACCACCCGGAGGACAACAAGCGCTCCTCCGCGTCGGTGGCGTACCTCCACCCCGTGATGGACGAGCGCCCCAACCTCCGCATCTTCCTGGAGACCTGGGCGTACCGCCTCGAACTCGACGGCCACCGGGTGCGCGGCGTGCACGTACGGGACAAGGACGGTGCGGAATCGCTGATCACCGCACGCCGGGAGGTGCTCGTGTGCGCGGGCGCCGTCGACACCCCGCGCCTGCTGCTGCACTCCGGCATCGGTCCGCGCGCCGACCTGGAGGCCCTTGGCATCCCGCCGGTGCACGACCTGCCCGGCGTGGGCGAGAACCTGCTCGACCACCCCGAGTCGGTGATCGTCTGGGAGACCGACGGCCCGATCCCCGAGAACTCGGCCATGGACAGCGACGCCGGCCTGTTCGTGCGGCGCGACCCGGACTCCCCGGGCCCCGACCTGATGTTCCACTTCTACCAGGTCCCCTTCACCGACAACCCCGAGCGCATCGGCTACGAACGACCCGCGCACGGCGTGTCGATGACGCCCAACATCCCCAAGCCCCGCAGCCGCGGCCGCCTCTACCTGACCAGTGCGGACCCCGAGGTCAAACCCGCCCTCGACTTCCGCTACTTCACGGACGAGGAGGACTACGACGGCCGCACCCTCGTGGACGGCATCAAGCTCGCCCGCGAGATCGCCGCGACCGAGCCGCTGGCCGGATGGCTGAAGCGGGAGGTCTGCCCCGGGCCGGAGATCACCGACGACGAGGCGCTGAGCGCGTACGCCCGCTCGGTCGCCCACACCGTCTACCACCCGGCGGGCACCTGCAAGATGGGCGCCCCCGACGACCCCTCCGCCGTCGTCGGACCGGACCTCAAGGTGCGCGGCCTCGACGGCATCCGGATCGCGGACGCCTCGGTCTTCCCGACGATGCCCGCGGTCAACCCGATGATCGGAGTCCTCATGGTGGGCGAGAAGGCCGCCGAACTGCTGGCCGTGGAAAGGGGGACCCGGTGAACGCCACCCCCACCGCCCCCGGCACGCCGGCCGGCGCCCCCGTGTTCTCGGTGGAGGGCCTCTGGAAGGTCTTCGGCCCCAAGGGCGCGGCCGCCAAGGTCCCCGGCTCCCCGGACGCCGACCTGCCCGCCGCGGAACTGCGCGAGCGCACCGGCTGCACGGCGGCCGTCCGCGACGTCACCTTCGACGTCCGCAAGGGCGAGGTCTTCGTCGTGATGGGCCTGTCCGGCTCGGGCAAGTCCACCCTCGTGCGGTGCCTCACGCGGCTGATCGAGCCCACGGCCGGGACCCTCGCCCTCGACGGCGAGGACGTCCTCGCCATGGATCCCGCCCGCCTGCGCGACCTGCGCCGCCACCGCGCCGCCATGGTCTTCCAGCACTTCGGCCTGCTCCCGCACCGCAGCGTCCTGGACAACGTTGCCTACGGCCTGGAGATCCAGGGCGTCAGCCGCGCCGACCGCCGCGAGAAGGCGGCCGAGATGGTCGAGAAGGTCGGCCTCGGCGGGCTTGAGGACCGCCGCCCCGGCCAGCTCTCGGGCGGCCAGCAGCAGCGCGTCGGGCTCGCCCGGGCCCTCGCCGCCGACCCCGAAGTGCTCCTTTTCGACGAGCCGTTCAGCGCCCTCGATCCGCTCATCCGGCGCGAGATGCAGGACGAGGTCGCCCGGCTCCACCACGAGGAGGGCCGCACCATGGTCTTCATCACCCACGACCTCGCCGAGGCCCTGCGTCTGGGCGACCGCATCGCGCTGATGCGCGACGGCCGCATCGTGCAGCTCGGCACCCCCGAGGAGATCGTCGGCTCGCCCGCCGACGACTACGTACGGGACTTCGTCCGCGACGTGCCGCGCGAGCAGGTCCTCACCGTGCGCAGCGCGATGCGCCCCGCCACGGGAGACGGGGCCGAGCACGGTCCCGCGCTGCCCCCCGCCACCACGGTCGTCGACGCCATCGAGGCGGTCGTCCGCAGCGGCGGCCCGGCCCGGGTCGTCGACCGAGGCCGGTGCCTCGGCGTCGTCGACGAGGCCGGCCTGCTCGCCGTGGTGGCCGGGCTCCCGGTCGCGACCGGTCGGGAGGTGGCCGCATGACCGGCACCGCCCGTACGGCTGTCCCCGCCCCCGGCACCGGGAGGTGGTGCGGATGACCGCGGCCACAGCCCCCGCACGCGAACCCTCCCGGCCCGGCGCCCCGCACTCGTCCGGCAGGCCCGGGGGCCCGGCCCGTTCCGCGGCGGAGCGCCGCAGACCGGACCGGCCCACCGCAGGCCGCCGCGGTGCCGGCCTGCCCACCGCGGCGGCCCCCGCCGGCCCGCGGGCCGGAGCCCGGGGCCGTCCGCGCGGGGTGCTGTCCCTGCTCGGCCGCCCCGCCGTCCGCGGACTGCTCCTGCCGCTCTGCGTGGCCGCCGCCGTGCTGATCCCGCTCGCCGTGGCCTTCCCGGCCTCCGGCAGCTGGCCCGCGGCCCTGGCCGTGGACCTGTCGGAGCCGCTCGGCCGGGCGGGCGACTGGATCATCGACCACCGCGACAGCCACCCCCTCTTCCTCTACTTCTTCGGGCACGTCAGCAACGCCGTGGTGGTGTCGGTCCGGGCCGTGTACGTCGTCCTGCTCGCCGCGGGCTGGACCGGCGTCACCGCACTGGCCGCGCTGGTGGCCTGGCGCCTGGCCGGCCTCCGGCTCGCCCTGACCTGCGCCGCCGCCTTCGCCGCGTGCGGGCTGCTCGGCATGTGGGTGCCGACCATGCAGACGCTCGCGCTGATGGTCGTGGCCGTCGCCGCCTCGGTGGCCGTCGGCGGGCTGCTCGGCCTCGCCGCGGGGCTCTCCCGGCGCGCCGACCGCGCCCTGCGCCCGGTACTCGACACCATGCAGATCCTGCCGGCCTTCGCGTACCTGCTGCCGATGGTGCTGGTCTTCGGCATCGGCGTACCCGCCGCCGTGCTGGCCACCGTGGTCTACGCCGCCCCGCCGATGGCCCGCCTCACCGCCCTCGGCCTGCGCGAGGCCGACGCCGGGGTGCTGGAGGCCGCCGCCTCCCTCGGCGCCACGGGGCGCCAGCGGCTGCTGACCGCCCGGCTGCCGCTCGCCCGCCGCCACCTCCTGCTCGGAGTCAACCAGGCCGTCATGACGGGCCTGTCGATGGCCGTGATCGCCTCCGTGATCGGCGCGGGCGGCCTCGGCGACCGCGTCTACCAGGCCCTGGCCTCCGTGGACGTCGGCGCCGCCCTGGCCGCCGGCATCCCCATCGTGCTGCTCGCCGTGGTCCTCGACCGCACCGCCGACGCGGCCGGCCACCGGATCGGCGCCGCCGACGACCCCGCGCGCGAACGGCCTTTGCTGCTCAGGGTGTTCGACGGCTGGTACGGATGGCTGCTCACCGTCCTCACGGCCGTGGCCGTGAGCGTCGGCGGCCGCATCGCGGGCACGTCCCTGTGGCCCGCGTCCTGGACCCTGTCCATCGCGGAGCCCGTGAACGCGGCCGTCGCCTGGATGACCGCCCACCTCTACTCCGGGGTCCCCGTCGTCGGCGGCAGTGCCGACTGGGCCGCAGGATTCACCGGCTGGGTCCTCGACCCCCTGCGCAGCGGTCTCCAGGCCGCGCCCTGGTGGCTGCTCCTGCTGCTGGCCGCAGCCCTCGCCCTGCTCGTCGGCACCTGGCGCACCGCCCTCACGGCCGTGCTCGCCCTGGCCGCCGTCGGCGTACTCGGCGTGTGGGACGCCTCCCTCGACACGCTCTCCCAGGTCCTCGCAGCCGTCGCCGTCACCCTCGCGGTCGGCTTCGCCATCGCGGTGGGCGCCGCCCGCAGCGCCCGGGCGCAGCGGCTGCTGCGCCCCGTGCTCGACATCTGCCAGACGCTGCCGCAGTTCGTCTACCTCATCCCCGTCGTCGCGCTGTTCGGTGTCGGCCGCGCACCGGCCGCGGCCGCCGCGGTCGTGTACGCGCTGCCCGCCGTCGTCCGGATCGCCACGCAGGGCCTGCGCGAGGTGGACCCGGCTGCACTGGAGTCAGCCCGTTCGCTGGGCGCGACCCGCTCGCAGCAGCTCTGGCAGGTCCAACTGCCGCTGGCACGCTCCGCGTTGCTCCTCGCCGTCAACCAGGCCGTGGTCCTGGTCCTCGCCGTCGTCATCATCGGCGGCCTGGTCGGCGGCGGCGCGCTCGGCTACGACGTCGTCCTCGGCCTCGCCCAGGGCGACCTGGCCACCGGCCTCGTGGCCGGCGCCGCGATCGTGTGCCTCGGCCTGCTGCTCGACCGCGTCACCCAGCCCGCGAAGGAGGCCTGAGATGCGCAACCGACCCTTCCACCGCAGACGCGGCCGCCGCGGCGCCGCCCTGCTCACCGCCGCGGCGGCCCTGGCAGCGCTCACCGGCTGCGGAGCGGCCGACATGACCCGTCAGACCTCCCCGTACGCCGCCGCGCAGAACGCGAAGACCGTCACCCTCTCCGTCCAGTCCTGGGTCGGCGCCCAGGCGAACACCGCCGTCGCCGGCTACCTCCTCGAACACGAGCTCGGCTACCGCGTGGACACCGTCCAGGTCGACGAGGTCCCCGCCTGGGACGCCCTCAGCCAGGGCCGCGTCGACGCGATCCTGGAGGACTGGGGCCACCCCGAGCAGGAGAAGCGGTACGTCGAGGGCAAGAAGACGATCACCCGCGGCGGCGACCTCGGCGTGACGGGCCACATCGGCTGGTTCGTCCCCACCTACTTCGCCGAGGCCCACCCCGACGTCACCGACTGGAAGAACCTCGACAAGTACGCCGACCAGCTGCACACCGCCGAGAGCCGCGGGAAGGGGCAGCTGATGGACGGCTCCCCGTCCTACGTCACGAACGACAAGGCGCTCGTGAAGAACCTGGGCCTGGACTTCGAGGTCGTCTTCGCGGGCTCCGAGGCGGCCCAGATCACCCAGATCAAGCAGTTCGCCAAGGAGGGCAAGCCCTTCCTGACGTACTGGTACAAGCCGCAGTGGCTCTTCGAGCGGGTCCCGATGACCGAGGTGAAGCTCCCCGAGTACACCGAGGGCTGTGCGGACGACCCGGAGAAGGTGGCCTGCGCCTACCCGCACACGCCGCTGCAGAAGTACCTGAACACGCGCTTCGCCGATACGGGGGGCAAGGCGGCCGCCTTCCTGAAGAAGTTCCGCTGGACCACGGCGGAGCAGAACGAGGTGGCGCTGATGATCGCGGAGGAGAAGCTCTCGCCCCAGCAGGCGGCGAGGAAGTGGGTCGAGCGCAACGAGAGCGTCTGGCGGCCCTGGCTGAGCTGACCTCCCGCACGGCCCTCCGCACGCGCCCTTCACATGGCCCCCGCACGCTTGGGCGGGGGCCTTCGGGGCACACGTCAGGAACGATCTTGACGAGGTGGGGGGAGCACCAGATGACCGTTCCGGTCCGACGGGTACGTCCGGGCAGACGCCGCCACCGGTTCAGCACGCGCGTCACCGCATGGTGGTTCGCCCTCGTCGCACTGACGGTCTGCACGGCGGGGTTCACCGTACGGGTGCTCGCCGGGGCGGCCGCCGAACATCCCGCGGGCGCGGTGATCGCCGTCCTGGCCTGCGGGGCCGCAGGCGCCGCCGCCCCGACCAGGCGGCGCCTGCGGATACGCCGGGCGGCCCGCAACGCGGCCAGGACCCTCCAGGCCGCGGCGGAGGCGGCGGCGGACACCACCGAGGCGGCGGCCCGGCCGTCGGTCCCCGACGCCGGACGGCCCGAGGCGGGCGGCGACCCCGGGGGCGGCACGGTCGACCACGACACGCTGCACGCCGCCGCGCCCGACCACGCCGCGCCCGACTACGACGCGCTCGACGCCGACGCATTCGAGCGCGCGGTCGCCGCGCTGTGCGAGCGGGACGGCTGCCGGGACGTACGCGTCGTGGGCGGCGCGGGGGACCTCGGCGCCGACGTACTCGCCACCGCCCCCGACGGCAGGCTCCTGGTCATCCAGTGCAAGCGGTACTGCCCCACGCACAAGGTCGGCTCGCAGGACGTGCAGCGCTTCGGCGGAACCTGTTTCGCGGTGCACGGGGCGGAGCTCGCCGTCGTGGTCACCACCAGCGACTTCACCCAGCCCGCGGCCGAGTACGCCGCCCGCTGCGCCATCCTCTGCTTCGGCCGCGAGGCGCTGCTCGACTGGTCCGCCGGGACGGGACCGGCGCCCTGGGAGCGGCAGGACGCGTGAGGCCGGCAGCGCGGGAAGGGCCGGCGGCGGATCCCTCCGCCGCCGGCCCTTCCTGCCCGGCGCCCCACGCGCGCGTCACCCGCTCAACTGCTCCTGCGGCCCGCGACCAGTCGGTAGACCAACAGGACGATGACCGAGCCGACGACTGCGGCGATCCACGTGGAGAGGTGGAAGAAGCCCTTGATCGAGTCGACGCCGAAGATCACCTTGCCGAGCCAGCCTCCCAGCAGGCCGCCGACGATGCCGATCACGATGGTGAGCAGGCACCCTCCCGGGTCCCGGCCCGGTGTGAGCGCCTTGGCGATGGCCCCGGCCAGCAGGCCGATCAGAATCCAGGCGACGATACCCATGTGCACCCTCCGGTCAGCGGCTCCGTATCCGTCACGCAATGACGTCTTGAGCCGTCTCACCCGAGCCCGCAGGGTTAAACACTCACAATCGGAATATTACGGGCGGCGGGGAGGCGGAGTTTGCCGGCTTTCGAGCGCGGGACGGCTCCACGGCCGCGAGCGGGCACTGGTGTGGATCACTGCTTAGACTTTCAGGTAGGGAAGGCGGCCTGCCATCGAGGACGGGGTCGGCATGGGCACGGCATCGAGCCCGAGCCCGTACACGGGCCGGGCCTCCGGCCTGATAGGCCGGCAGATCGCGGGGTACCGGATCGAGAGCATGCTCGGACGCGGCGGGATGGCCGTCGTCTACTGTGCGAAGGACCTGCGGCTGGACCGTACGGTGGCGCTCAAGCTGATCGCCCCGGAGCGCGCCCGCGACGAGACCTTCCGGCGCCGCTTCACCCACGAATCACGCGTGGCCGCGCAGATCGACCACCCGCACATCGTGCCGATCTTCGAAGCCGGTGAGACCGACGGCGTGCTGTACATCGCCATGCGGTACGTCTCCGGGCCGGACCTGGCCGCCCTGCTGGCCCGGGAAGGTCCGCTCCCCGTCGCGACCGCCCTGCGCATCGTCACCCAGGTGGCGTCGGCGCTCGACGCGGCCCATGAGCACGACCTGGTGCACCGGGACGTCAAGCCCGGCAACATCCTGGTCGCCGCCGGCACGGACAGCGACCACCCCGAGTACGTCTACCTCACGGACTTCGGACTGACGAAGAGGTCGCTGTCGCTCACCGGGTTCACCACCGCGGGCGAGTTCGTCGGCACCCTCGACTACATGGCGCCGGAACAGATCTCCGGCCGGCCGGTGGACGGCAGGTGCGATCTCTACAGCCTCGCCTGCGTGGTGTTCGAATGCCTCACCGGCGAGCCGCCCTTCCGCAGCGACCAGGACGTGACCCGGCTGCTGTGGGCGCACCAGTACGATCCGCCTCCTGCGCTGAGCGAGAGGCGGCCGGGCATCGCGCCGGCCGCCGACGAGGTCCTGGCCAAGGCCCTGGCGAAGGTCCCCGAGGACCGCTACGGGTCCTGCCTGGAATTCGTTGCGGCCCTGCGCGCCGCCACCAGCGGCGGACACGGCAAGGCGGAGGATCCGCCGGTTGCGGCGGATCCTCTGCCTGCAGGGATGCCGGGGGACCTGGCACCGCCGTCGGGGCCGCCGCCGGAGCCTCCGGCCTGGGCCCGGCCGGTCTTCAGCGGCCCGTCCGACGGGCCGTAGCCGGACCCCGGGGCCGGATCGCCCCCGGGGTCGTCGGTCCTGTCGGTCCCGTGGCGGTGGTCCGGTGTCAGAGTCCCATGGAGATGGCGAGGCGGGTCAGTTCGGCCGTGTTGTTGATGCCCAGCTTGGCGCGGATGCGGCGGAGGTAGGCGTCGACGGTGTGCTTGGAGAGTCCCATGTGGCGGGCCGTCTGGAGGTAGGTGCGTCCGGCGGCGATGTGTCCCAGTGCTTCCTGCTCGCGCGGTGCCAGGGAGAGGGCGGCGGTTTCGGCGGGCTGGTGGGTGAGGGTGAGGCTCATGGGATTTCCTCCGACGCATCGGTCAGGTCATCTCTGCTCGCATCCTCGGAAGCAGGGGGACATTCACCGAAATGTCTGGTTTGTCCCTGCTAAAAAGCGTGGCCCCGGGAGTTCATGGCGGCGTCCGTGGACTGTCACGGGCGTGTCACAGGGCACGTTTCAGAAGCCGACGAGGGACTGCTCGGCCCAGATGGTCTTGCCGACGGAGCCGTGCCGGGTTCCCCAGCGCTGCGCCAGCTGGGCGACCAGCAGCAGGCCGCGCCCGCCCTCGTCGAAGATCCGGGCGCGCCGCATGTGCGGGGCGGTACTGCTCGCGTCGGAGACCTCGCAGATCAGGGTGCTGTCCTCGTGGATCAGCCGCAGCTGGACGGGCGGCTCGCCGTAACGGATGGCGTTGGTGACCAGCTCGCTGACCAGGAGCTCGGTGACGAACGAGGCCTCTTCGAGCCCCCAGGCCGTCAGCTGCTCGGTGGTGTACCGGCGGGCGTCCCCGACGACGGACGGGTCGGAGGACAGGTCCCAGACGACGACCCGGTCGGCGTGGAGGGCCTGGGTCCGGGCGACGAGGAGGGCGACGTCGTCCTCGGGAGGGTGGGTCAGCATTGCGGTCAGCACGCGGTCGCAGACGGTGTCCAGCGTCGTGGCGGGACGACTGAGGGCCGCGAACATGCTGTCCAGGGCGTCGTCGATGTCGTGGTCGCGGACTTGGAGCAGCCCATCGGTGTACAGGGCGAGGATGCTGCCCTCGGGAAGCTCCACCTCGACGGTCTCGAAGGGCAGCCCGCCCAGGCCCAGCGGCGGACCGGCCGGGACGTCGAGGAGGTACACGGAGCCCTCCGGCGAGACCACGGCGGGCGGCGGATGGCCGGCCCGGCCGACCGTGCAGCGGCGGGTGACCGGGTCGTAGACCACGTACAGGCAGGTCGTGCCGATGCCCCCGGCCGCGTCCCGGTCCGCCTCGTCCGCGGCCAGGTGGATGATGAGGTCGTCGAGGTGGGTCAGCAGTTCGTCGGGCGGCAGGTCGACGTCGGCGAGGGTACGGACCGCGGTGCGCAGCCGCCCCATGGTGGCGGCGGCGCGGATGCCGTGCCCGACGACGTCGCCCACGACCAGGGCCACCCGCGCGCCGGACAGCGGGATCACGTCGAACCAGTCCCCGCCCACCCCTGCCTCGGTGCCCGCGGGCAGGTAGCGGGAGGCGATCTCAAGCGCCGTCTGATGGGGCAGCGTCTGCGGGAGCAGGCTCCGCTGCAAGGTCATGGTGGTGGTGTGCTCGCGGGTGAACCGGCGCGCGTTGAGGATGCTGACGGCCGCTCTGGTCGTGAGCTCCTCGGCCAGCCACAGGTCCTCCGGGTGGAAGGACTCCCGGCGCTGGTGGCGGCCGTAGACGGCCAGGCCGAGCGTGACGTCGCCGGTGCGCAGCGGAACCATCATCAGCGAGTGGGTGCCGCTCTCGCTGACCCAGGTGGCCCCGGGGTCGTCGATCACCCATCGGGCGACGGCCGGGTCGGCCGTCCCGTACGCGACGCCCCGGCCCGCGGCCAGGCACTCGACGGGAGGCGACAGCGGCGGATAGACGGCCGTGTCCCCGACCGCGACCCGCGACTCCGCGCTTCCCTCCAGGACCGACCGCACCGCGGTACGGCGTACGGTGACCGGCCCCGCCACCGGGCCCGAGGACGTCTCCTCGCGCGGGGGAGGGTCCAGCAGGTCGATGCACGCGAAGTCGGCGAGCCGGGGAACGGCCGCGTCGGCCAACTCCTGGGCGGTGCGGGCGATGTCCATGGTGGTGCCGATGCGGGCGCCGGTCACGTTCGGCACGAACAGCTGCTGCCGCTCGACCTCGATGCCGGTCCTGTCGTGCGCGGCCAGGCACACCGCGCGCACACGCCCGTCCGCGTCGCGCAGCGGGGCCAGCGAGGTCGACCAGCCGTGCTCCGTGCCCCCGCCGGCCGGGCGGATGAAGGCGTCCAGGTGCTGCGGCTCACCGGTCTCCAGCACCACGCGCATCCGGCGCTCGGTCTCGTCGCTCACCGGATCCGGCGCGATCTCCGGCAGACGCAGCCCGCGCACCTCGGCCTCCGTGAGGGACAGCGTCCGCTCCATGCCGGCGTTCGCCCGCACCAGCCGCAGGTCCTCGTCGAAGACCGCCAGGAAGCAGGGCGACTGGGCGAACGCCCATTCGTTCAGCGGCTCCTCCCAGGGCGCCGGGTGCCCACCCGCCACGGCCGACACCACGAACCACTTGGCGCTCCCGCCGGTGGACGTCCAGCGGTGCGCGAGCAGGCCCACTTCCAGCCGGCGGCCGTCGCGGTGCTTCAGCGCCACGGTGCCGCTCCACCGCTCCTGCCCGGGCGCGATCCGCCGCGCCGCGTCCGCGGCGCCCTCGGCGAGCAGGTGGGCGGCGGACAGCCCCACGACCTCGGAGGGCATGTAGCCGAGCAGCCGACGGGCGTCCTCACTCCACTCGGTCACGATGCCCTGCTCGCTGATGGTGGCCGTGGCCGTGTACGCCGACTCCTGGGAGCCGTTCGGTTCCCCGGGCCGCTCACCAGGAGAGGTGGGAAGTTGCTCCATCGCCGCTCATCTCGCCCTCGCTAGTTGGGCCAGGGGTTCCTCTGACCAGGATGATCCAGCGACCGAAGGAGCACCAACGCAGTGCTGCCAGGGGAGTGGGGCGAGGACGAGGGCGAGGACCGCCCCTCCCGCCTGCCACACCATGGCCCGGCGTCGACCGCTCAGTACGGGCGGTTGGAGGCCGAGGATCCCGATGCAGCGCGGCGCGGCTCCGAAGATGCCGCTCCGGTCGGCCTTCACCGCGGCCTCCTTCAGGGCCCAGGCCCCGGCCAGTGCATCGGGCCGGTCCGTCCCGATGAGGGAGAGCTCCCCGGGGGACAGGGCGTGGTCGGCGACGCGGCGCACCGCGGGGGCCGAGGCGGTCTCGCACAGGTCCACTCCGACCGGCTCCGGGGCGAGGGCTGCGGCGACGTGGCCGGCGGTGTGGCTGATGGAGACGTTCAGGGCCGGGGGCACCGGGCTGCCGCCGACGACCACGTACGGGCTGCCGTCGTCCCGCGGCAGGATCTCCACGTCCTCCGCCCGCGCGGCGAGGACTTCGCCGACCAGGCGCTTGGCGAGGAGACGGCCGGCCGCCCACTCGGCCTGCCGCCAGGCTGGCAGTGCCTGGACCACGCGCTGCTCGGCCGGGGAGAGCGGCGGTGTCTGCCGGAGGTCCGGGCGCCGGGCCACGGTGAGGACGGCTCCGCCCCAACGGTGGATGCGGCCCGGCGCGATCGGCTCGAAGGTGGTGTGCTGGGCGGCGGGGATCATGCGGCGGCCGCCAGGGTCAGGTGCCGCAGTTCCTGCTCCAGCACGGTCACGGTACGGCGGATCTGGTCGGGCGTGTGGTCACCCGTGATGAAGAAGCGCAGCCGGGCCAGTTCCTCGGGTACGGCCGGATACAGGATGGGGTTGATGCTGATGCCCTGCTGGAACAGCGCCTGCGCCAGCTGCAGGGTCTTCATCGAGTCCCCGACGATGCACGGGACGATCGGCGTGTCGTGGCTGTCCCCCGTGTCGATGCCCGCTTCGCGCGCGAGGCGGGCGAACAGCGCGGCGTTCTCCGAGAGCCGCGCCACCCGCTGCGGCTCTGCGCGCAGCAGCCGCAGGGCGGCCAGGGACGCGGCCGTGTCGGCCGGGGTCATCCCGGCGCTGTAGACGAAGCCCGGAACGGTGTAGTGCAGGTAGTCGACGACCGAGCGGCTTCCGGCGACGTAGCCGCCGCAGCTCGCCAGTGCCTTGGACAGCGTGCCCGACCACAGTTCGACCTCTGACCGGTCGATGCCGAAGTACTCGCCGATGCCGCGGCCCGTCGCACCGATCGTTCCGATGCTGTGCGCCTCGTCGATCATCAGCAGTGCGCCGTGCCGGCGCTTGACCTCGACGAGGGCGGGCAGGTCGGCGATGTCGCCGTCCATGCTGTACACGCCCTCGATGACGACGAGCACCCGCCGGTACTGGTGGCGGATCTCCCCGAGGACGGCGTCCAGCGCGGCCGCGTCGTTGTGGGGGAACGGCCGCCGGGTCGCACCGGAGAGCCTGCACCCCTGCAGGATGCTGTCGTGGGCGAGGGAGTCGTGGATGACGAGGTCCCCCGGTCCGACCAGGTGCCCGATCACCGTGACGTTGGTGGCGTGCCCGTTGGCCAGGGTGATCGCGTCCTCGCATCCGAGCAGGCCGGCGAGTTCCGCCTCCAGTTCCAGGTGGAGCGGGCGGCTGCCGGACAGCAGCCGGCTGGCGGACACCGAGGTGCCGAAGCGGTCGACCGCCTCCTTGGCCGCCGCGTTCACCGTGGGGTGCGTCGCCATGCCCAGGTAGTTGTAGCCGGAGAACGAGAGGAGTTCCCGGCCCCCGATGACGGTCGTGTCCGTCATCCCGCCTTCGTGGACGAGGAAGTACGGGTTCGGCAGCCTCATCCGGCCGAGCGCGGCGACGCGCTCGGCGTGGGCGGTGACCTCCGGGAAGCACTCGATCCGCGTGTACTCCTCGGGCAGCGCGGCGGGGGCGGCCTCGGAGACGGCCGGCGCCGGCCGGTCCGTACGCGGGTCCGCGGATTCGGGCCGGTCCGCGTCCGGGTCGGCGGACGGGCGGACCAGGGTCAGGGCGGCGGGCGACGCGGGCGGGACCTCCCCGGCGCGGTCGGCGCGCTGCCCGGGGACCGCGGCCGCAGCGGCTTCCGCGGAGCCGGTCGCGATCAGCGCGGCGATCTTTCCTGCGGTCGGCCGGTCGGCGGCCCTGTCGTCGAACGTCCAGTGCGGCCACTCCCGCTTGAGGGAGGTGAAGAGGTCGGTCAGCATCAACGAGTCGAAACCGAGATCGTCGATCAGCAGCTGGTCCCCCCGCAGACGACCCACCGGGAACGCGCTGATCCGGGCGACCTGCGCGAGCACCGTGCCGGTGACCTCGTCGAGGCCCGCGGCCGGCGGGGGCGCCTCCTCGGCCGGCGCCCGGGAAGCGGGCGCCTCGGCGGGCGCGGCAGGGGCAGGGGGGACCGCGGCAGCAGCAGGCGCTGCCGGCACGTGAGCGGTCGGCGAGGCGGGTACGAGGGTGGTCGCCTCCGTCGACGCGGTGCCGCTCCGGGCAGCGGGGTCCTGCGCGGGGAGCGCCCCGGTGAGGCGGCCGAGCAGGGCCACCTGCTGCCGGGCCAGCTGGAGCAGTTCGTTCATCGGGTCGTTCGTCGGTTCGTTCATCGAGTTCTCCTGGAGTGGTGCGGGCCGGGTCGGGAGGGGAGCGGCGGAGCCGTTCTTCTGCGCGGGGCGCTTGGTCGGCACCCAGTAGGACTGGGTGGCGAGCCGCGCCACCGGCAGGTCCAGCAGACGGCGGTCTTCCCCGGGCACCAGGGCGCGCGGGTCGACCGGGACGCCCAGGACCGCCAGCCGGGCGAGGGCCCGGACGAAGGCGCGTCCGCCGTCCGGCTCCACCCCCGCCGCGGGGACGACGAGCACGTCGTCGCGGCCGGTGAGGTTGCGGCGGACCGAGGTGAGGAGCGAGTTGCCCCCGGTCGTCTGGAGGAAGATGCGGGCCCCCTGGTCGTAGGCGGTCCGGACGGCATCACCGAAGCGGACCGGCGCGGACGCGTGATGGGCCCACAGCTCGCGCAGCCGGTCGGCGTCGGGGCAGACCGCCGCGTCGACGGACGAGACGAACGGCAGCACGGGGCTGCTGACGCGTCGGTCGGCGAGGTCCGCGCGCATGGCCTCCTCGGCCCAGGCCACCAGCGGCGAGTGGAAGGCGTTCGACACCTCCAGCGCCACCGTGACCACACCGGCCCCGGCACAGGCCTCCTGCAGGGCCGAGAGTCCCCGCGGCGTGCCGCTGACCACGAACTGCCGCGGCTGGTTGAAGCAGGCGAGCCACACCTCGTCGATGCCCTCGACCAGTCGGCGGCACGTCTCCTCGTCGCTCTGCACGGCGAGCATCCCGCCGCCCCGGCCGGCGTCGGCCAGTGCCACGCCCCGGTGGACCAACAGCCGGACGGTGTCCTCGCAGGTGAGGGCGCCGGCCGCCGCGGCCGCGGCGAACTCGCCGAGGCTGTGGCCGAGGGTGAGGTCCGGGGTGATCCCGCAGTCGGCGAGCAGACGGGTGGCGGCCAGCTGGACGCCGCCGAGCAGGGGCTGGCAGACCTCGGTCGAGGCGAGCCGCTGCCTGAGCTCCTCGGTGTCGCCACGGGTGGTCGCGGCCTCCCCGTACAGCAGGTCGACGAGGTCGGGTCCGCCGACCTGCCGGGCCACGGCGCCGAGCGCGTCGAGGGTGGCCCGGAAGCCGGTGAAGCTCTCGTACAGGTCCTGCATCATGCCCGGCCGCTGACTGCCCTGACCGGGGAAGAGGAAGGCGACGCGGCGCTCCTCGGCGGGCAGGGGAGCGGCGGCGGCGAAGGCGCCGTCGCCCAGGTCGCCCCATGCGCCGTCGGCGAGCTGCCGACGGGCCCGGCGCAGCCGCTGTACGAACTCGTCCGTGTCGGCGGCCACGATCGCGAGCCGGGCCGTCAGCGCCGCCCGCGAGCCCAGCGTGTGGGCCAGTGCCGCGACCGGCGGGCGCGGTGTGCGCTCCACGCTGTCGAGCACCTCCCCGATGTGCAGGTCCAGCAGCTCGGGGCTGCCCGCCGAGAGCATGACGAGCTGGGGCGCGGTGTCCTCGGCGCGCGCCGGGAGGCCGTCGGAGGCCGGGGCGGGCCGCTCCTCCAGGACCACGTGGACGTTCGTGCCGCCGAACCCGAACGAGCTGACGGCCCCGCGCACGGGGGTCCCCGAGCCCGGCCAGGGTCGCGCGGTATCGGCGAAGCGCAGGCCCGCGGCGCCGACGCCCAGGTCCGGGTGGGGCGTGGTCTGCGGCTGCGGCACGATCGTGCGGTGGTGCACGACCAGGGCCGTCTTGATCAGCCCCGCGATGCCCGCCGCGGCCAGGGAGTGCCCGATCAGGGCCTTGCCCGAGGCGAGGTAGCACAGACCGGGGTCGTCGTCGGGGTACTCGGTGCGCAGCCGGCGCAACGCCTCCACCTCGGCACGGTCGCCGACGGCGGTGCCGGTGCCGTGCGCCTCCAGGAAGCCCACGGAGGACGGGGCGACCCCGGCGTCCTCGTAGGCCCGGTGCATGGCGCGCAGCTGGCCTTCGGGGGTAGGGACCAGCGGGCCGGGGGACGCGCCGTCGTTGGCCGAGCCGATGCCCTTGATCACCGCGTAGACGCGGTCGCCGTCGGCGAGGGCGTCGGACAGCGGCCGCAGGACGACGGCACCGGCGCCTTCACCGAGGACGAAGCCGTCGGCCTCCTCGTCGAACGGGCGGCACACCCCGGCGGAGGACAGCGCGCGGATCCTGGAGAAGCCCACCAGGGCGTCGGGGGTGAGGTTGACGTACACGCCGCCCACGACGGCGGTCCGGCAGGCGCCCTGGCGCAGCTGCGCCACCGCCTGGTCGAGGGCGACCAGCGAGCCGGAGCAGGCGGCGTCCACGGCGAAGCTGGGGCCGCCGAGGTCGAACAGCCGGCTGACGGTACCCGCAGCCATGTTGAGCAGGCTCCCGGGCAGTGAGAAGGCGGGGATGGTGCTCAGCTGGACCGTCTGCTCCTTGATGGCGTCCAGGTCGTCCACCTGGTCCGTTTCCCGCGCCCGGTCGGCCATGGAGATGGCCCGGAGGGGGGCCGTGAGCAGGTCCTTGTAGTCGGACACCGACACGGCGAAGAAGACCCCGGTGTTCTCCCGGTCGAAGTCGCCGCGGCCGAGCCCCGCGTCGTCGAGGGCCTCCCGGGTGACGTCGAGCATCAGCCGGTGCTGCGGGTCCATGGCCTGGGCGCGGGACGGCGCCACCCCGTAGTGCCGGGCGTCGAAGCGGTCCACGTCCTCCATGAAGGCGACCTGGTCCGTGTACGCCGCATGGGGGCCGGAGCGGGTGCCGGGCTCGTGGAAGACCTCGTGGTTCCAGCGCTCGGGCGGAACGGCGGAGAACTGCCGCTCCCCGCTCAGCAGGAGCTTCCAGTAGCCGTGGATGTCGGGGGCGCCGGGAAAGCGGCAGCCGAGTCCGGTGATGGCGATGTCGGTCATGAGAGGTCTTCCTTGTCGTGGTGTCCGGTCAGGACGGCGGCCGGGGCGGCGGGGAGGGTATGGGCGCCCTGGCGGTCAGCGGCGCGCGGGGAGGGGGTGCGGAGGGCGGCGGGATCAGGGGGGCACGTCGGGGGGTCCTCCCGGACGGCATCCGGGGGTGGTGGCCCGGGCGGCCGGGCCGCCGGCCGCGGCGCCCTGCGCCGCAGCGGCCACGGCGCCCACCAGTTCAAGCCGCCCGCCAGGCGCATCAGCGCCGGTACGAGGACGCCCCGGACGAGGGTGGCGTCGAGGAGGACGCCGAGCCCTGCGCCGATCCCGAAGAACTGGAGGAGGGAGACCTGGGAGGTGCCGAAGCTCAGCAGGGTGAAGGCGAGCAGGGCGCCGGCGGTGGTGACGATGCCGCCCGTGCGGGCGAGGCCCGTGACGATCGAGCCGGGGTTGTCCTCCCCGGCCTCGTACGCCTCCTTGATGCGGGCGAGGACGAACACCTCGTAGTCCACCGACAGCCCGAAGACGATGCAGAACAGCAGGACCGGCATGGTCGTGCTGAGGGGTCCGGGCGTGAAGTGCAGCAGGTGGTGCAGATGGCCCATCTGGAAGATCCACACCATGGCTCCGAGGACGGCCGCGAGCCCCAGGGCGTTCAGCGCGATGGCCTTCAGCGGCAGGAGCAGGCTGCGGGTGAAGCCGAGCAGCAGGACGAACGTGGTGAGCGTGATCAGGGAGAGCGCCAGCGGAATCCGGTCCGCCACGGTGTGCTTGGCGTCCACCAGCACCGCGCTCTGACCACCGACGAGAGCCTCGGTGCCCGCCGGGGCGGGAGTCGTGCGGATGTCGTGCACCAGCTGCTGGGCGGCGCGCGAGTGGGGGTCGACGAGCGGCACCACGGAGAGCCGCGCCGGGCCGGTGCCGGCGCGCCCGGCCGGGGAAGCGGCGGCGGAGACCGCTGCCTTCCCGCCGTGCCGGAAGCTGCCCTCGGGCCCCACGACCTGGGCGACCTGCGGGAGCGCGGACAGCCGGCGGGCGTAGTCCTGCTGCGCCGCCGGGGACGCCTTGCCCGTGAGGACGACCGTGACCGCGCTGGAGCCCTTCATGTCGAACGAGTCGCGCACCAGGTCCCCGGTCTGACGGCTGGACGCGCTCACCGGCAGCGCCCGGTCGTCGGGGGTGGCGAAACCGGCGCGCGCGAACGGCGCGGCGAGCACCAGCAGCAGGCCGATCACCGGCAGCGCGGCGAGCAGCGGGCGGCGTACGACGATCCGCGCGAGCTTCGCCCAGAACCGGGAATCCGAGCCGGCGTGGACGCGGCGCCGCCACGGCACGGCCCACGCGTTCACCCGCTTCCCGAGCAGCGTGAGCAGGGCCGGCAGTACGGTCAGGGCGCTCACCGCCGCGATCGCCACCACGGCGATGCCCGCGTAGGCGAACGAGCGCAGGAAGTACGGCGGGAACACCAGCAGCGTCGCGAGCGCGGCGGAGACCGTCGCGGCACTGAAGACGATGGTGTGGCCCGCGGTGCGCACGGTCTGCATGGCGGCCTCGCGCGGAGCGAGTCCGCGTGCCAGCTCCTCGCGGAACCGCGAGACGATCAGCAGGCCGTAGTCGATGCCCAGCCCGAGGCCGAGCGCGGTGGTGAGGTTCAGGGCGAAGACGGACACGTCGGTGACGCTGCCGAGGACGCTCAGGACCAGCAGCGTCCCGGCGATGGCCAGGATCCCGATCAGCAGGGGCAGAGCCGCAGCCACCACACTGCCGAACACCAGGACCAGCAGGACCAGGGTTCCCGGCAGGACGACGGCCTCGGCCCGCTTCAGGTCGGACTCCGACAGGTCCTGGAGCTGGGCGTCGATGAGCGCGGGCCCTCCGACGTGCACGGTCAGGGCCGTGCCGGCGGCGTTCGGGGCGGTCAGTTCCCCGCTCAGCTCCTTGACGCGCGCTCCGAGCTGCTCGCCCTCGCCGTCCACGTGCGCGACCAGCATGGCCGCGCGGCCGTCCCGGCTGCGCAGCTCCGCCGCGTCGCCGGTCCAGTACGAGGTCACGGCGCTGACGTGCGGCTCGGCGGCGAGGCGCCGGGCCAGGCTCTTGCCCGCCTCCCGGGCTGCCGGGCCGTCCACGGAACCGCTGCGGGTCTTCGCGACGACGACCAGGTTGGGGGACGCGCCCAGTCGCTCGGCCGCGACGTGGGCGGCCCGGCTGGACTCGGACCGCGGATCGTCGTATCCCTGCGACTTCAGGAGGCCGGTCGCATTCGCACCGAACACGGCGGACAGCAGGAGGAACACGAGCGCGGCGAAGAGGACGAGTCTGGGGCGGCCAGTGACACTTCGTCCCCATGCACGACGGGACATTTCACAACTCCGGGAGGGGTGGCGTTTCGCTCCTGCTCTTGTGCAGGACGGTCGACATCCACCGTCCCCGGAGGAGGGATGACGCCGTAGTCCCGGCTACTCGTTACTTGACAGGAGCCGATGGGGCGGCTCCAGGGCCCCAGGGCCTGACGCCGGCCGAGCCGTCCACGGGGGCGGGGGTGTGCCGCCGCCGGCCCGGAAAGGGCGGTTCAGGGAACGCGCACGCGCTTTTACCAAGATCGGTTTTCGGCGTCAAGTCACGTATTCGAGGGGCGTGACGCACCTCTTGCCGCAGGGTTTATTTGAAGTACGCCCTCACCGGGGAGTCCCGGAGAGACCGAGGCGGAACAGAAAGCCCCTCCCTTTTCCCGGGGCGGCACCCAGACCTCTTTTTGCATCGAATGGAGAATTCCCATGTTCCAGCGTTTCTCGACCCGTCGTATCGTTCTGGCCGGAGCTTCCGTGGCCCTGCTGGGCGGCGGTATCGCACTGCCGGCGACCGCGATGGCCGCCCCGGTCGCCGCCCCGCAGCACGTCGTCACCCTCGCCCCCGCGGACAGCGCCGACGGCATCGGCACCGGCGGCGACTCCAACGCCGAGAACACCACGGTCGGCGGCAACGCCACCGGCGGCAACGCCAACTCCGGTGTGAACAACTGCGAGGGTGGCTGCGACATCACCACCGGTCCCGCCACCGGCGGAAACGCCAGCGCCGACGCGATCAACCAGGGCGACGCCACCTCCACGGGCGGCAACGGCACGGGCAACGGCGGCATCGTGAGCAAGTCCACCGCGCAGGTCATCAAGGACCAGGTCAAGGAGAACCTGAAGGCCAAGCTCGGCAAGTGACGGCCGGACCGCCCCCAGACGAAAGACGCCGGAGAGGCCCGTGGCCTCTCCGGCGTCTTCGCCGTGCTCCTGGCGCTTCCCGCCTCCGGGCGACGGGGCCTAGGAAGCCGCGGCCGTCGCGTCCCCGCTCACGGCGGTGGCATTGCCGGTGTTGATGGCGTCGGCGCTGGCGTCACCGCTCGTCGCGGCCCCCGTGGTGATCGTGCACCTGCCGATGCAGGTGCCGACACCGGAGTTGGCGGCGCCGCTGGTGGCCGTGCCGCCGGTCGTGGTGTTCGTGGCAGTGGCATCACCGCTGACCGCAATGGCGCCGCCGCCCGTGTCACTGTCGCCCCGCGTGCCGCGTCCGATCGACCTCACCGTTTCGGAGCTGCCCGTGGCCAGCACGTCAGCGCTCCAGGCGGTGTTGACGCTGTCGTGGCAGACACCGCTGCACTCGTTGTAGGCGCCGACGCCCACAGCGGTGTTGGTGCTGGTGCCGCAGAGACCCGTGCACTGGCTGAACGCGCCGGCCCCCACGGTGGTGGACGTGCTGTCACCGCACAGGCCCTCGCACAGGCCGGCGGCGCCGTCGCCCACGGCGGTGTTGGTGCTGTCCTTGCAGAGACCTCTGCATGCGCCGGTGGCGCCGTCGCCCGCGGCGGTGTTGGTGCTGCCCGTGCAGAGGCCTTCGCACACGCCGGGGGCACTGCTGACTGCGGCGCTGTAGATGCTGCTGTAGCCGTGCTGCGGGGCTGCCGGTGCGGCCATCGCGGTCGTCGGCAGCGCCACGCCGCCGGCCAGTGCCACGGAAGCCGCGGCCAGCAGGATACGACGGGTCCAGGAACGCTCGTTCATCGGAATTCTCCGGGATTCTTGTGTGAAGTCTCCGCCTGCGGCCAAGCGGGCGGACGCCGAGCAGCCGGGCGAATGCGTCCGATGGTGTGCAGACGCAAGGGGACGCTCCGGGGCTCATTCGGGGGCGACGTTATCGCGCTGATCATGAAGCGAGCAGGATCTGGCGCAGCGCGGCGTGTTCTCCGCCCTTGCGGGTCTTCTTCTTGAGCTCCTTTCAGGACCCCGGGCATGCCGACCCGTACGGCCGGAAGCTGCACCGGAGCCGCGCAGTACGCCTCGCCCCGGCACGACGTCCGCCTTTTACCAAGATCGGTTTTCGGCGTCAAGGCGCGTATTCGAGGGGCGTGACGCACGTGCTCCCGCACGGTTCATTTGACGTGCGCCCTCGACGGGGAAATCCCGGACAACGCGAGGTCGCAGAATTTCCCCAGGGGTTTCCCTGGGCAGTGGACAGATCCCCTTTTTCTGCATCGAATGGAGAATTCCCATGTTCCAGCGTTTCTCGACCCGTCGTGTCGTTCTGGCCGGAGCTTCCGTGGCGCTGCTGGGCGGCGGTATCGCTCTGCCGGCGACCGCGATGGCCGCGCCGGTCGCCGCTCCGCAGCACGTCGTCACCCTCGCCCCCGCGGACAGTGCCGACGGCATTGGTACCGGCGGCGACTCCAATGCCGAGAACACCACGGTCGGCGGCAACGCCACCGGCGGCAACGCCAACTCCGGTGTGGGCAACTGCGAGGGCGGCTGCGACATCACCACCGGTCCCGCCACCGGCGGCAAGGCCAGCGCCGACGCGATCAACCAGGGCGATGCCACCTCCACGGGCGGCAACGGCACGGGCAACGGCGGCATCGTGGACAACGTCAAGCAGGTGATCAAGGACAAGCTCCTGCAGAACCTGAAGGCCAAGCTCGGCGACTGAGGCGACTGAGGCGACTGAGGCGACTGAGGCGACTGAGGCGACTGAGGCGACTGAGGCGACTGAGGCGACCGAGGCGACTGAGGAAGGGAAGCCCGTGGCTCCCCGGGGCGCGCCCCGGGGAGCCGCCCCGTGACGGGGGGGGCCGGGGCCGGTGCCCCGGCGCGGCGGAAGTGACGCAGACCCGGTCGGGCCGCCGACCGCCTGTCAAGCCCCGAAATCCCGCGGCATGACGGGAGCCGATCCCCCGGGGCTTACTCAAGACGGGGGCTCACTCGGAGGGTGGGCCCGCCTTCGTCACCTCGCGGAGCGACGGGATCGTCCGGCCGCTCTTCATCTTTTTTCGCGGGAGTGGAATTTCCATCATTCACGCCTCCAGGACTGGAGGCCATAATGGCTGTAAGGAGCGAGCACATGCGGATAACCACCATTTTCCCGATGCCCTACGTCGGGGGGAGAGTGTCGTGACTTCCCTACCTCCTCCGGGCGAGCGCCCCACCGGCCCGCCGTCCGGACCGCTGTCCGACCGGCCGACGAACGAGCAGTCCTGGCCACACAGCCCCCCGCCGCCAGGCCCTCCCATGCCACCGGTGCCCCCGCCGCCATCGCAGCCCCCTGGCCCGCCCGCCAACAGCGGTGAGCCGGACGAGCCCGGCCCGCGTCGAGGCGGATCGGCCCACGGGTGGCGTTCACGCAGAACCGTGCTGAGTGCCGGCACGGCAGTGGTCATGGCGACCGCCGTGGTCCTGGCCTTCACCGTCATGGGCGGGCACGAGGCATCCGGCGGAGAGGTCTTCCTCCAGGCCGCCTCGGCGGCCGGCCCCGACCCCTTCACCCCCTCGACGGACACGCAGTCCGAGAACGGCGCGGTCACGCCTGCAACCGCCGGCAGGTCCACGGGCGGCGGCGCGGGCGGCGCGGGCGCCCTCGAAGTCACAGGTGCGTACCCGGGCCTCTACGGCGGCACGCGGAACGTCACGAGCTGCGACGTCGAAAAGCAGATCAAGTACCTCACGGAGCACGCGGACAAGGGGAAGGCCTTCGCAGACCCCCTGAGCATCCGGCAGTCCGACGTCGCCTCCTACCTGCGGTCCCTGACGCCCGTCCAGCTGGGCTGGGACACCCGGGTCACCAACCACGGGTACAAGAACGGCGCGCCCACCGGCTACCAGGCCGTCCTCCAGGCCGGCACGTCCGTCCTCGTCGACAACCGCGGAGTACCGCGCGTCCGCTGCGCTTGCGGCAACCCGCTGGCCCCGCCCGTCGCTGCCAAGGGCAAGCAGAAGTACAGCGGCCAGGAGTGGTCGTCGTTCCGGTCCTCCGACCTCGTTGCGGTCAAGCCCGCCGAGCAGCCGGTGAAGACCGTCACGATGTTCGACCACGCCCACAAGGGCTGGTACCAGCGCCCGAGCGGAGACGCGCAGGGCAAGCACGACCACGAGGTCGCGGCCCCGAAGGGCCAGATGCCCGACTCGCCGTACCCGGTCCTGCCGCCTCCTGCGGGATCGGTGGAGAGGCCCCCGGCCAAGGACAGGCATGAGGGCGTGGACAAGGACACGCACAAGGGCACCGACAAGGACAACCGCGAGGGCGTCAACCAGCACCCGCAGGAGAAGAACAAGCACAAGGGCACCGAGGAGCACACGAAGGAGCACAAGCAGGGCACCCACGAGAACACCAAGGAGAACGAGCACAAGGGCACCGAGGAGCGCACCAAGGAGCACAAGCAGGGCACCCACGAGAACAAGCAGGGCACCCACGAGAACACCAAGGGCGACAAGGAGAAGAGCACCGAGGAGCACACGAAGGAGCACAAGCAGGGCACCCACGAGAACACCAAGGAGGGCAAGGAGAAGAGCACCGAGGAGCACACGAAGGAGAAGAACCAGGGCACCAACGAGAAGAGCAAGCAGGACAAGCAGGGCACCCACGAGAACACCAAGGAGGGCAAGGAGAAGAGCACCGAGGAGCACCCGAAGGAGAAGAATCAGGGCACCAACGAGAAGAGCAAGCAGGACAAGCAGGGCACCCACGAGAACACCAAGGGGGACAAGGAGAAGAGCACCGAGGAGCACCCGAAGGAGAAGAATCAGGGCACCAACGAGAAGAGCAAGCAGGACAAGCAGGGCACCCACGAGAACAAGGAGGACAAGCAGAACAAGCAGAAGCGCACCAACGAGAACACGCAGCAGAACAAGCAGAAGAGCACCAACGAGAACACGCAGCAGAACAAGCAGAAGAGCACCAACGAGAACACCAAGGAGTCCAAGCAGGGCACCCACGAGAACAGCAAGCAGGGCACCAGCCAGAACACGAACAAGCAGGGCACCAGCCAGAACACGAACAAGGGCACGGGCGAGGACAAGCGCAAGGGCGGCAACCAGAACCCGCAGCAGAACCCGCAGAAGAACACGCAGCAGGGCACGGACGAGGGCACGCCCACGGCCCCCAAGAAGGTCCCCGAGAAGGTCCCGCAGCACGATACGGGTGAGCAGAAGAGCCAGAACCACGGCGACGACGGGGGGTCCGGATGATCCCGGTCGTCCGGTCGCCCGGGAACGGTGCCGACGTCTGGTGGCCGGACGGTGAGGACAAGCGCCCGGCTGGGGTTCCCCGGCCGGGCGTCTTTCGTGGCCGTCCGGAAAGGCCCGGGGGAGCTGACCCCGGGAGGGGAATCGTTGTACAGTCCTGAGAACGCCCTTGACCTGCACAAAGCGGGCAGGGAGCAGACATTCCGGGAGTTTCTCGATGCTTCGCACCATGTTCAAGTCCAAGATCCACCGCGCCACCGTCACCCAGGCCGACCTGCACTACGTGGGGTCCGTGACCATCGATGCGGACCTCCTCGACGCGGCCGATCTGCTGCCGGGGGAGCTCGTGCACATCGTGGACATCACCAACGGGGCGCGGCTGGAGACGTACGTCATCGAGGGGGAGCGCGGTTCCGGGGTCATCGGGATCAACGGCGCCGCCGCGCACCTCGTACACCCCGGAGACCTCGTCATCCTGATCAGCTACGCGCAGGTCGAGGACGCCGAGGCCAGGACGCTGAAGCCCCGCGTCGTACACGTCGACGCGGACAACCGGATCATCGAGCTGGGTGCGGATCCGTCCGCCCCGGTGCCGGGAACGGACCAGGAGCGCAGCCCCCACGCGGTGGCTGTCTGAGGGGAGTCGGGGGCCATGTCGCAGACGGGGACGATCGAGTTCAAGGACGAACGGGAAGCCGGGCGGCTGCTCGCCGTCGAGGACGGGCAGGTCGTCGGGCTGATCGCGTATTTCGTGCTCGCGAAGGCGCCGGGCGCGCTGGTGGCGGTGCACACCATCGTCGAGCCCGGTCACGAGGGCCGGGGCATCGCCGGGGACCTGGTGCACGCCTTCTACGGGATCGCCGCCGCCGAGGGCGTGCCGGTGGTTCCGCTGTGCCCGTACGCGGCGAGCTGGGCCGCCCGTCACCCCGACCAGGCCCCCGAGGCCCCGGCGGCGGTCGTCGCCGCGGCCAAGGCCCAGCTGGACGCGAGCCCCGACCTCTGGTGACGGCCCCCGCCCGGGCGGACACCCCGCCCGGGCAGGACCCGTCCCCGCCGCCCCGCGGCCGGGCCCACACGGGCGAGGGCGGCATTCGAGGAGGTTTTCCTCAGGCGTATGCGGCCCGATGGGGGGAAGGCGGCCCATATGGTGCGATACGCAGACGAAGACCAGACGCAGCCGCCGGTGCCCGAGCCGTCGCCCGTGCCGCAGCCGCCGAGTCCGACGCCGCCGTTCCCGGACCCCGAGCCCATCCCGCGGCCCGTGCCGCCCGTGCCCGGGCCGGTGCCGGAGCCGGATCCGGTGCCGCCCCCGCCGGGGCCCGCGCCGATTCCGCAGCCCGGACCGCTCAGCTGAGCGGCGTCGCGTCGGTCACGCGCGGACCGCGGAGCCCGCGTCCCCGCTGAGGGTGGGGGCGGGCCCCGCGGTCGGCGCGTGGGCGCCGTGCGCCCTGGACCGGGCTCCACCGGCTCCGCCGAAAGGCATTCCGCGCCGGCGTCCGCAGGGCATCTCCCCTGATCCGCACCGCCCACCCCCTCTCCCCGTCATCCGGCCGACGCGCCCCCCGGTCGCCTGCCGCACCGACACGCCGTCAACTTCCCCCGGCATGCGCCCCGTTGCGCCTCTTGTCATGCACCCAACGCGACGTTAGGTTGTGCGGTTCCTGATGTCTTCAATGGGGGCTCCCATGGGTGTACGGGGTCGGCACCGCCGGTACCAGCCGAGCAGCATCAACCGCGCCTCGCTCGCCGTCACCGCCGGTGGCGCCGGGATCGCGCTTCCCCTGATCGGCACCGGCGCCGCCCACGCGGCCTCCCTGGACACCTGGGACAAGGTGGCCGGGTGCGAGTCCACCCACAACTGGCACATCAACACCGGCAACGGGTACTACGGCGGGCTCCAGTTCAGCCAGAGCACGTGGCGCGCCTTCGGCGGCACCGCCTACGCCCCCCGCGCCGACCTGGCCACCAAGGACCAGCAGATCGCGGTCGCCGAGAAGGTGCTCAAGGGCCAGGGCCCGCAGGCCTGGCCGGCGTGCGGGAAGCAGGCGGGGCTCAGCCGCAGCGCGCCCGCGCCCGCCGCGACCCCACAGGTCCGCATCCAGCAGGCGAAGGCCCCCGCGGCCACGCCTCAGGCCGCTGCACCTCGGGCCGCTGCACCTCAGCCCGCCGCGCCCCGCCCGACCGGCACGCCGGTGCTGCCGAACCCGTACGTGGTCGCCCCCGGGGACTCCCTCTCGGCGATCGCCGCCAGCCGGCACGTCGAGGGCGGCTGGCAGGCGCTGTACGAGACGAACCGGGCGACCGTCGGCAGCGACCCGAACCTGATCTTCCCCGGCCAGCGGCTCACCCTGCGCGTCACCACCGCCCCGGTGCCGCCGCCGCCCGCCCAGAACCCCGAGAAGCCGCCGCGCACCGCCGAGCCCGTCACACCCGTCCAGCCCGCGGCCGAGAAGCCCGCCGCGAAACCGGCCGGAAAGCCCGCGGAAAAGCCGGCGGAGAAGCCGGCCGCGCAGCCCGCCTCGGGCGGGTTCGTCGCCCCCGTCGACGCCGCCCTCGGCACCCGCTACCGCGTCGCGGGCTCCTCCTGGTCCAGCGGCTACCACACGGGGGTCGACTTCCCCGTGGCGACCGGGACCTCAGTGAAGGCCGTCGGCCCGGGCGAAGTCGTCTCCGCCGGATGGGCCGGAGCGTACGGATACCAGGTCGTCATCCGCCACCCCGACGGCCGGTACTCGCAGTACGCCCACCTCTCGGCGCTCGGGGTGAAGGCCGGGGCGCAGGTCTCGGGCGGCCAGCGGATCGGCCGCTCGGGCTCGACGGGCAACACCACCGGGCCGCATCTGCACTTCGAGATGCGGACGGGCCCCGGCTACGGCTCCGACATCGATCCGCTGAAGTACCTCCGCGGCCACGGCGTCAGCATCTGACCCCCGCACGTGCGGCGGCACGGCCGTGAGCAGGACCAGGCCGGCCGCCGCCAGCACGGCGCTCGCCAGCGCCGAGGCCGTGCCCGCGGCCCCGTACCGGAAGCCCTCGCCGAAGAGGGTGATCCCGACCACCGCCGCCACCACCGGGTTGACCACCGTCACGGTGGCCAGCGGTACGGTCAGCCCCGCGCCCCGGTAGGCCGCCTGCGAGAGCAGCAGTCCGCCCGCCGCCAGTACGGCGATCACCGCCAGGGCGGCCCACGGGGAGCCCGCGGACCCGGCGGCGCCGAGCGCGTCGGTGACCCCCTCGGCGACCGACTTGGTGAACACCGAGGCCATGCCGAACGCGGTGCCGGCCGCCGCCGCAAGCAGCACGCTGCGCAGCACCGCCCGGTGCATCCGGTGCGCCGCCAGGAACAGGACGGCCACGCCGGCCGCCGTCGCCATCAGCAGCAGTGCCTGTTCGCCGCCCGCCAGCGGCCGGCCTCCGCCGCGGTTCCCGCCCGTCAGGGCCAGCAGCCCCGCCAGGCCCACCGTGGCCATGACGGCGCCCCGCCAGGCCGCCGCACCCGCCCGCCGGTGTACGAACACGGCGGCCATGGGCAGCGCGAAGACGATCGTGAGCGCGCCCAGCGGCTGGACCAGGCTCAGCGGACCGTACGCGAGCGCCACCACGTGCAGCAGGGCGCCGAGGCCGTTCAGCCCGACCGCGACCCACCAGCCGGGCCGGCGCAGCGGCGCGTACGGGCGGTCCGGGGTGCCGGCCGCGACCCGCTCCTGGACGATCGCGCCGCCCGCGTACGCCACGGCGGACACCAGGCACAGCAGGACCGACAGCACAAGGGCACTCATAGATTCCACAATGCCTTGCCCAAGCGGCCTATTCCTCCCCCTCAAGGACGTATCCGATCATCCTCAAGGCATACTCCGAGCGGAGTAGAGGATCCGGCGCCGTCCTCCTCGCGGAGTGCTTCCCGTGACCCCGCGGTCGCCGTCTGTGAGGTCGCGGAACGGGTTTGGTCCCGGGCGCGTCGGATCCGTACAGTTGCCGTTTTGGGGACATCCGCAGCAGGCGGACGCGGACGAGTGATCAAGGAACGGCAGCGGCCATGACGGTGACCGAAGACAGCCAGGACCACGGGCAGGCCTACGGGCCGGGCATCGACCCCGAGCGCCTGGCCCTCTGCCTGAGCGTGCTCGGCGAGCTGGACGAGCTCGACGTCGACCACCCGGACGCCATCACCGTACGCCGCGCCACCGCGGGCCTCTACCGCACGGTCAAGCAGCGCCGCCGCCAGGAGCGCCGCGCCGCCAAGACCGCCAACGACAAGGCCGTCACCGAGGCGACCGCGACCGGCTCCGCCGAGCGCATCGACGACGAGACCGAGGGCATCCTGCCCTCCTCGGTCACGGAGGCCGGCCGGATCGCGGGGATACTCCAGCGCCCGCGCTCCTGCTACGTCTGCAAGACGCGGTACGTCGAGGTCGACTACTTCTACCACCAGCTCTGCCCGAACTGCGCCGCCGAGAACCGCGCCAAGCGCGAGGCCCGCGCCGACCTCTCCGGCAAGCGCGCGCTGCTCACCGGCGGCCGGGCCAAGATCGGCATGTACATCGCGCTGCGGCTGCTGCGCGACGGTGCGCACACCACCGTCACCACCCGCTTCCCCAAGGACGCCATCCGCCGCTTCAAGGCGATGGACGACTCGGCGGACTGGATGCACCGCCTGGAGGTCGTCGGCATCGACCTGCGCGACCCGGCCCAGGCCGTTGCGCTCGCCGACCAGGTGGCCGAGTCCGGGCCGCTGGACATCCTGATCAACAACGCGACGCAGACCGTGCGCCGCCTTCCCTCCGCGTACGCGGCGCTGGTCGAGGGGGAGAGCGCCCCGCTCCCCGCCGGTGAGCTCCCCGCCCACCACGTCATCGGCGCCTTCAATTCCGGGGCGGTCGACGGCCTGGCGGCGCTGCCCGTCGGCGTGAGCGGCCTCGAAGCGCAGAAGGTCGCCGACCTCGCCCTGGTCGCGGGCAACGCCAGCATCGCCCGGCACCTCGACGGCACCGCCATCGACGCCGGAGGCCTGCTCCCGGACGTCGTCGAGACCAACACCTGGGTGCAGACCATCGACCAGATCTCCCCGGTGGAGCTGCTCGAAACCCAGCTGTGCAACTACACGTCGCCGTTCATCCTGATCAGCAAGCTCCGGCCGGCCATGGCCGAGGCCGCCCGCCGCGCGTCCAGCGGGCGTGCGTACGTCGTCAACGTCTCCGCGATGGAAGGCGTCTTCAGCCGCGGCTACAAGGGCGCGGGGCACCCGAACACCAATGCCGCCAAGGCCGCGATGAACATGGTGACGCGGACCAGCGGCCAGGAGATGTTCCAGACCGACCGCATCCTCATGACCTCGGTCGACACCGGCTGGATCACCGACGAGCGCCCGCACTTCGACAAGCTGCGCCTGGCCGAGGAGGGCTTCCACGCCCCGCTCGACCTGGTCGACGGCGCGGCCCGGGTCTACGACCCGGTCGTGCGCGGCGAGGCCGGCGAGGACCTCTACGGGGTCTTCCTCAAGGACTACGCGCCCGCCAACTGGTAAAGAACCGACAGCCCCCGCAAGCCCGCGCGCCCCGGCCTCCGTACAGGAGCCGGGGCGCGTCGCGTTCACCGCGTGCGCGGGTCGGCCCCCGCCGCGTGGTCCGGCGACCCGGAGCTCCTCGGCCTGTTCGTGCCGAACTCCTGCCGCACTCGTGCCGTTGAGCAGAGCATCGATGGGGAACCTTCGGCCCACGGCTTCCTGAACCGGGGAAGAAATCGAATGGTCGGGGTGGATTTTGCCGTTCCATCGAGCGGGGGTGCGCTCATATGTGTACTCTGAGGGGCAGCAAGAAGGCCCCAACCGGGCCACGCTCCACCACGGCGCCACCGCGTCCGGAAACCCTTTATCCCTTGTGCCCGGCGCGCGGTTCGCCCGCCGGGTTGCGCAACACAAAGGAGTGCGCGGTGACAGACACGACGACGAAGTCCGACGAAACCCTGACGGAGCGTCCGGGGCGGCGCAGCAGCCCCCGCACCGACAAGCTCGGCAACCTCGAAGTCTGGGCCCGGTCCGCCCCCATCCGGCTGGCGGGTTACGAGGAAGACCTCGCGGAGTCACACATCCTGCCCGGCATCGACTGAGAGCGTTCCCGGCGCCCCCGAGCCGACACGGCGACGGGGGCGCTGCGCTGCGCGGCGGAGCACCTCCGCCCGGCCGCACGCCGCCACCCCGCCCGGCCCGGCACGCGCCGCCGGCCCGCCCGGTTCCCGCACCGCGTACGCCGTCAGCGTCATCGCTCACGGCGATCACCGCTTCCCCGGCCCCGCCCGCCCGGGCACGCTGATCCGCATGAAACTACTGATGCTCGGCGGTACCGAGTTCGTCGGACGCGCGATCACCGAAGACGCCCTGGACCGCGGCTGGGAGGTCACGGTCTTCCACCGCGGACACCACGCACCCCCTCCCGGCACCTCGGCCGTGCACGGCGACCGCACGGCCCCCGGCGGTCTGGACGCCCTCGCCGAGGGGGAGTGGGACCTCGTCGTCGACACCTGGTCCGCGGCCCCCACCGCGGTCCGCGACAGCGCCCGGCTGCTGAGCGGCCGGGCCGGAGCCTACGCCTACATCTCCAGCCGTTCGGTCTACGCCTACCCCGCCCCCGCCGGCATGGACGAGGGCGGGCCGCTGGTCGAGGGCTCGCCCGACGCCGACTCCACTGCCTACGCCGAGGACAAGCGCGGCGGGGAACTCGCCGCCCTGGACGCCTTCGGCGACCGCGCCCTGCTGGTGCGCGCCGGGCTCGTCCTCGGCCCGTACGAGAACGTCGGCCGGCTGCCCTGGTGGCTGAACCGGGCCGCCCGCGGCGGCCCCATGCTCGCCCCCGGCCCGCGGGACCTGCCGCTCCAGTACATCGACGTGCGCGACCTCGCGCGCTGGACCCTGGACGCCGCCGCGGCCGGGCGCGGAGGTCCGTACAACCTGGTCTCCCCGGTCGGGCACGCCACGATGGGCAGCTTCCTGGAAGCCTGCGTCGCGGCCACCGGCGGCACGGCCGAGCTGCGCTGGACCGACCCGGCCGTGATCACCGCGGCCGGCATCGAGCCCTGGATCGAACTGCCGGTGTGGCTGCCCGAGGGGGAGTCGTACACCTACATGTTCGGCGGTGACGTGTCCAAGGCCCTCGCCGCCGGCCTCACGTGCCGCCCGATGGAGGAGACCGTGGCCGACACCTGGGCCTGGCTCCGCTCGCTCGGCGGCGTCGCACCGCAGCGGCCCGACCGGCCGAGGAAGGGCATCACCGCGGAGCAGGAGGCGGCGCTACTCGGGCTCTGACCGGGCCGCCTGCGCGAGACGGGTCGGCGCCAGGTACTCGCGCAGCAGCCTGCGGTGCCACCACGCCCCCGTCTCGCGCAACTCCCGCCAGGTGGTGAACCGGTAACGGTAGAGCCGGGCCCGGACGTAGACGGGCGGGGCGTCCGGGAAGGGGTTGTGCCGGATCAGCCGCAGGGTGTCCCGGTCACCCGTCAGCAGCCGCTCGACGAAGGGCCCGAACCAGTCCCGCGCGTACGCCGGGGAGAGCGCGGCGAACCACATCAGCCAGTCCAGTCGCAGGTGGTACGGGGCGAACTGGCGCGGCAGCCTGCGCACGTCTCCCGGTTTCCCCTTGAACCCGTAGGCCCGCCACTCGCCGTCCTCCCGCGGCACCGGATCCGCGGTGCCCTCGACGACGACCTCGTCCCGGATCCGGCCCACCGTGCCGAAGGCCCCGTAGGTGTTGACCAGGTGGAGGGAGTCGAAGGAGCGGTTCATCACCTGGCGCCGCGAGATCATGTTCCGCACCGGATTCCGGCTCAGCCACAGCACCAGCACCGTCACGGCGCACACCAGGACCACGTACCAGACGGGCGCGCCGCGCGAGGCCGCGGCGGGGGGCGGCCCCGCGAGGCCGGTGAAGTCGATCGCCGACAGGGCGGGCGTGATCGTCACCCAGTTCAGCCAGGCGAAATTGCCCGACAGCACCAGCCACAGCTGCGTGGCCACGATGATCCCGGCCGCGTACGAGGCGATGGGCTGCGGGGTGAACAGCAGAACCGGCACGACCAGTTGGGTCACGTGGTTGGCGGCGCACTCCACCCGGTGCAGCGGCCTCGGCAGACGGTGGAAGAACCAGCTCAGCGGTCCCGGCATGGGCTGCGTCTCGTGGTGGTAGTACAGGCAGGTCAGCTTGCGCCAGCAGGCGTCTCCGCGCATCTTGATCAGCCCGGCGCCGAACTCCACCCGGAAGACCACCCAGCGCAGCAGCCACAGCACCAGAACCGGCGGCCCGACCCGCGCATTGCCCAGGAAGACGGCGAGGAAGCCGATCTCCAGCAGCAGCGACTCCCAGCCGAAGGAGTACCAGGTCTGCCCCACGTTCACGATCGACAGGTACAGCAGCCACAGCAGCGCCCACAGGCCCATCGCCGCGCCCAGCGGCACCGCGTCGCCCGCGCCCGCCGCCAGGGCCGCCGCCCCGGCCGCCCCCGTCCAGGCGCAGCAGGCGAAGAGCCGGTCCGAGTAGCGCAGTTGGAACAGGCTCGGAGCCGCCTTGAAGGGCACGTACCGTACGTAGCGCGGTACGGGCAGCATGCCGTGCGCCCCGATCAGCGCCCGGAACTGGAGGGCCGCGGCGAGGAAGGCGAAGAGGTAGACGCCTGCCAGGGCCCGCTGGAAGACCAGCCGGCCCAGCCAGTAACCGGGCGCCGTGAACCAGTCCATCGCCTCCAGTATCCGGCCGGTCAGGCCGCCGCGGCCAGCCTGCGCAGGGTGCGCCCCAGCAGGCGGGCGTAACCCCGCTGGAGGACGGGGATCAGGGGGCCCGCCAGGCGCGTGTACCAGGCGGCCGGGCGGCTGAACGCGGTCACCTCGAACCACACCGTGTCGTCGGCGTCGCGGATGACCATGAAGGATTCATTCCTCACCGCTCTCCGGGTGCCCGGTCAGCGTCCCGTACGCGAAGCCGGTGCGCGCGGGCTCGTACGTGGTTCGGATCACCTGGCAGGGGGCGCTGATCCGCAGCGGCCCGAAGCCGATGCCGACCACCACCCGGGTGCCCGGCCGGACGGCGCCGTGGTCGGCGCGGACGAGCATCCCCGAGGCGCGGTGGGCGCGGAAGGTGGTGACGGCCGCTCCGGCGGCCTCGAAGACGGCCCGGCCCGAGCCGATCCGGGTCCGGTGGTGAAGGTGGTGGTAGCCGGCGGGCAGCGGCCGGTGCTCCGTCGCGTTCCGCTCCGGGTAGTTGAAATCCCGGGGGAAGTACCGGTGGTCGGGGACGGTCCGGCCGGTGCCGGTGAGTCGGGTCACGGGGTGCTCTCCTCCATGCGTCGGGGGCTGCGGCGCGCCCCGGTCACCCGGTGCCAGGCCAGCACCGAGCACAGGGCGAAGCCGAGCGCATTGCCGAGGCCGTGGGTCGCGGCCATCCAGGTCAAGGTGGGGTGTACGACCCCGGTGGCCTCGCCGACCGCCCACCACAGGGCGAGCAGCATGGTGGCCACCAGGACCACGGCCGAGGTCCCGAGCAGCGCCCGCGCCGTCCGGTCCCGGCCGGCGGGCCGGATCTCCCGCCAGGTCAGCAGTGCCACGGCCCACATCCCGGCGGTCAGCACCACCGCGCCCCCCAGTTCGGCCCAGTCGTCCACGAAATAGCCGAGGAGCACGAGCAGGGTTCCTGCGGGCACGCTGTACGCCGCCCAGCGTGCCAGGGTCCCGGCACCGGGCCCGGGCGCCGTCGCGCGGCAGACGAGTCCCGCGACCAGGGCGGCCGTGAACCCGGCGAAGTGGAAGTGCGGCACGGTCAGCGCCAGGATGTCGAGGTCGAAGCCGAACAGCCGGTGACCGGCGCGTTCGGCGACCAGGGCGGTCCCGGCGACCGAGGGCGAGACGAGCGCGGTGAGCACCGCGACCTCGGCCGGTGCGAGGCGGCTGCCGCTCCCCCCGGAGGGAGTCCCGGAAAGGACCCGCAGCAGCCGCTCGGCCGCCCGGGCGGCGAGGACCAGGGTGGCCGCCGCGTAGAGTGCGGCGAGCGCCGTGGCGGCGGCGCCGCGCGGCAGCCAGAGGCACAGGGCCCCGGGGGCGGCCAGGAGGGGCCAGATCCGGGCCGTCCCGAGCAGCCCCACCGGATCGATCAGGCGCAGACCCAGGGGCACGATGCAGAGCATGCCCAGGGTGACGACGAGGTGTACCAGTACCGCCACCGCGGCTCCCCTCCTCAGGCGGCCGAAACGCTTTGAACGCGTTCAACCCGCGATCGCGACCTTACGGGGTCCCTTGAACATGTTCAAGACCGGGGGAGCGGTTGGCGGCGCTCCGGTTGCGGCCCTCTCCGGGATGCGGCAGACAAGAGGGAGCATCCTGGGCGAAAAGGGAGATATCCGTGCACGCACCGACACCCCGTCAGGCGCCGCGTCGTCACACGCCGGTCCACGCCGCCCTCTTCGCGCTCGTCGGCCTGCTCGCCGCGGCCTGCGGCGGCGCCGAGGAGCAGCATGCCACCGCCGGGCCCGAGAGCCAGGACATCCAGCTCCAGCCCGTGGCGGCCGCCGGCCTCGACCCCTTCACCCCCTCCTCCGCCCCCGGCGAGTCCGCCCCGCTCCAGGCGCCGCTGCCCAACCGGACCGGCAAGGGCATCCGCACCGTGAACGCGGCCACCCCCGGTCTGTACGGCGGCACCGAGCGCTACGGCAGCTGCGATGTGGAACAGCAGGTCACCGCCCTGACCCAGGACGACAAGAAGACCCGCGCCTTCGCCGAGGCCGCCGCCGTCGAGGCGGCGAAGGTCCCCGAATTCCTGCGCGGCCTGACCCCCGTGGTGCTGCGCGCCGACACCCGGGTCACCAGCCACGGCTTCCGCGACGGCCGTGCCCACGGCTTCCAGTCCGTGCTCCAGGCGGGGACCGCGGTGCTCGTCGACGCCCACGGCATGCCCCGGGTCCGGTGCGCCGGCGGGAATCCGCTGCTCGCGCCGCGCGCCCCCAAGGGCACACCGGTGCTCAAGGGCGAGCAGTGGGCCGCCTACCAGCCCGCGCAGGTCATCGTCATCGAACCGACCGCCGCCGAACTCCGCAGTCTGATCATCGTCAACATCGCCGACAACAGCTGGCTGGAGCGCACCACCGGCGACGACGGCGCGCAGGACCGCCTCCCGCAGCCGGTGCCCCCCTACGACCCGGCGGACGGCATCCCGGACGCGCCCCTCACCCCGCCGAACGGCCGGCCGAGCGGGCAGCCGCCGGAGGGCTCCGGCGTACCGGCGCCGCAGCAGCCCCAGCCGCCGGGGCAGTCCGCCCCTGCGCAGGTCCCGCCGGGCGGCCGTGCCGAGGCGGCGCCGCAGGCCCCGTCCGACCCGGGTGTGCCCGCCGCGCCCGACGGCGGGGCGCCGCAGCCCGACGCCCCCCAGGGCCGGGACCCCTTCGCGCCGCAGGATCCGAGCGCGCCGCAGGACGCCCCGGACCCGCTCGCGCCGCAGGACCCCCTCGCCCCCCGGGACCCCCTCGCCCCCCGGGACCGCCTCACGCCGCAGGACCGCCTCACGCCGCAGGACCCCCTCGCCCCGCGGGACCGCCTCACGCCGCAGGACCGGAACGTGCCGGAGGACCGGAACGTGCCGGAGGACCGGAACGTGCCGGAGGACCGGAACGCGACGGACGACCCCCTCGGCCAGAGCACCCCGGACGAGTTCCTGCCCGACCCGGAGCAGCAGCAGCCCCCGGACGCCGTCTCCGATCTGGAGAGCGCCTGACCGGCCCGTGTGTCATGGTGGACCGGTGCCGACCGCAGTATCGCTGCCGGACGACTGGCCCGCGCACCCGGACCGGTCGCTCTCGCTCAACCGCATGGGAAGTTTCGACTGGGACCTGGTCACCGGTCTGATGCACATGGACGCGGCGGCCCTGGACGTGTTCGACACGGTCCCCGAGGACTACGACGGCCGGCCCGAATCGCTCTCCCCGCGCGTCCCGCCCGCCGAGGGGGCCCGGCTGGACGCCCTCGTCGCCAGCGCCCTCAAGAGCGGCGTCGACAGCTACGGCGCGTACTTCCGCATCCGCTGCCACGACGGCAGTCTGCGCTGGACGCACACCCAGGGCCGCGTCATGCGCGAGCGGGACGGCCGCCCGTTCCGGATCATCGGCATCGTCCGGGACGCCACCGAGGAGCTCAGCCACTCGGCGGAGCGCCTCGGTCTGGACGAGGAGCGCCGCCGCCAGACCTCCGTGGTCGAGAGCACCACCGCCGCCCTCGCCCATGCCCGGACCGTGCAGGACGTCATCGACGCCCTCGGCGACGCCCACGGCCTGGAGCGGCTCGGCACCATGGGCATGGTGATGGGCCTGGTCGAGGCGGGCCGGATCCACCTCGTGGCCGAGGGGCCGGTGGGCAGTTTCGTCCCCGGCACGCGCTACACCCGCATCGACGAGCAGTACCCGATGAGCGAGGTCGTCCGCTCGCTCCAGCCGCGCTTCCTCGACTCCGCGCAGGAGTTCGCCCACGACTACCCCGAGCTGTGGGCCAAGATCTCCTCCATGGACATCTCGGCGGCCGCCTACCTGCCGCTGATCGCCCAGGCCCGCCCCATAGGCGCGCTCGGGCTGCTCTACCAGGACAAGGACGGCTTCACCCAGGACGAGCGCAACCTCCTCGTGGCGCTCGGCAGCAGCATCGCCCAGAGTCTCCAGCGCGCGATGCTGCTGGAGCAGGAGCACGATCTGGCGGAGGGCCTCCAGCAGGCGATGCTGCCGCGGCGGATCCCCTCGGTGCCCGGCGCCGACATCGCGGTCCGCTACCGCTCCGCCCGGATGGGCCAGGACATCGGCGGGGACTGGTACGACGTCATCCCGCTGCCCGGCGGCCGCGTCGGGGCGATCATCGGCGACGTCCAGGGTCACGACACGCACGCGGCGGCGGTCATGGGCCAGCTGCGGATCGTGCTGCGCGCCTACGCCGCCGAGGGGCATTCACCGGGCACGGTCATGGCCCGGGCGTCCGTGTTCCTCCACGAACTGGACACCGACCGCTTCGCGACGTGCACGTACGCGGAGGCCGACCTCACCACCGGAGTCCTGCAACTGGTGCGGGCCGGGCACATCGACCCGCTCGTGAGCAGCCCGGACGGGGACTGCCGGAGACTGGCGGTGGAGGGCGGGATGCCGCTGGGGCTGTCGGCCGAGTTCGGCCGCCTGGACTACCCGGTGAGCACGGTGGAACTGGACCCCGGGGACACGCTGGTGCTGTGCACGGACGGTCTGGTGGAACACCCCGGCGCGGACCTCGACGACGGGCTGCAGCTCCTCACCGCCCTGATCCGCAGCGGTCCCTCGGACCTCCAGCAGCTGGCGGACCGGCTGTGCGGGGTGATCGACGAGCGCGGCGGCGACGACGACATGGCCCTGCTCCTGCTGCGCCGCCAGATCAAGGACGCCCCGCAGGGCGGCGGCCGCCTGCAGCAGCACGTGGCCCCGGGGGACCCCGAGGCGCTGGTCGCGGCCCGCCACATGATCGGGGCGGCGGTACGGGCGTGGGGCGCGCGGGAGAGGGCCGACGAGATCGAACTCGTCGCGGACGAGCTGATCGTGAACGCCCTGATGCACACGGACGGACCGGCCATCGTGACCCTGCGGGTCCTGGCCGGGGCGCAGCGCAGGCTCCGGGTGGAGGTGGAGGACCGCTCCAGTGCCCTGCCCCGGCGGCGCGAGGCGGGCAGCGCCGGGGTGTCGGGGCGGGGGCTGATGCTGGTCGACCGCCTGGCGGAGGTCTGGGGAGTGGAGCCGCGCGGCAGCGGCAAGTGCGTATGGTGCGAGTTCTCCCTGCCCTGACCCGCGGGCCGCGCCGGCCGCGCGGGGCTGCGCTGGCGCCCGGCCGGAAGCGTTGGCAGGCTGGTGGCATGCCCGAGCTGCCCGAGGTCGAGGCCCTCCGGGAGTTCCTCGACGCGCATCTGGCCGGGCGGGTGGTGGAGCGTGTCCTCCCGCTCGCCGTCAGCGTGCTGAAGACGTACGACCCTCCCCTCACCGCCCTCGAAGGCCGGCCCGCCGGGACCACCGACCGGTACGGCAAGTTCCTGGCGATGCGGATCGGGGAGCTCCACCTCGTCACCCACCTCGCCCGGGCCGGCTGGCTGCGCTGGCAGGACAGCCTGCCCGACCGGCCGCCCCGCCCCGGCAAGGGGCCGCTCGCCCTGCGCGTGGCCCTGGAGGGCGGCGGCGGCTTCGACCTGACCGAGGCGGGCACCCAGAAGCGGCTCGCGGTGTACGTCGTCCACGACCCGCAGGAGGTACCGGGCATCGCCCGCCTGGGGCCGGACCCGCTGGCCGAGGACTTCGACCTGGCCGCGTTCGCCGCGCTGCTGGCGGGCGAGCGCCGGCAGATCAAGGGCGTCCTGCGGGACCAGGGCGTCATCGCCGGGATCGGCAACGCGTACAGCGACGAGATCCTGCACGCGGCCAAGGTCTCGCCCTTCAAACTGGCCGCCTCCTTCGACGACGAGCAGGTCGCCCATCTCTACGAGGCCGTCCAGGAGACGCTGCGCGAGGCGGTCGCCCGCGCGCACGGCGTGGCCGCCGGGAGCCTCAAGGCCGAGAAGAAGAGCGGGCTGCGCGTGCACGGGAGGGACGGGGAGACGTGTCCGGTGTGCGGGGACACCATCCGCTCGGTCTCCTTCGCGGACTCCTCGCTGCAGTACTGTCCGACCTGCCAGACCGGCGGCAAGCCGCTCGCCGACCGCAGGCTCTCCCGCCTCCTCAAGTGAGCCCCCGCGACCGGCCTCCGCGCCCCGGGCTCCCCGACCGCCCCCTCCACCGGCCTCGGCAACGGACCCACGGCTGCGTACACTTCCGCCCCATGTCCGAGCCGCAGTCGCCGCAGTCGCCGCAGCAGCCGGGGCCGCAGCCGCCCCGGCGGGAGGTCGTCACGGGCGTGCCCCGCGGCGCCCGCCGCCGTCCGCCCGCGCACACCCCGGCCCGCTCGGAGATCTCCGAGCAGACGACCCTGGGCGCCACCTACGTACGCGCCCTCATGCGCAGCCAACTCCGCGCGGGCCTGGCGGCATTGGCCGCCCTCGCCCTGCTGGTCGGGACCCTGCCCCTGCTGTTCGCGCTGCCGCGCTCGGCGTCGGGACCGCTGGAATGGGTGGCCCTGGGGCTGGTGGTGTACCCGGTGATGTGGCTCATCGGCCGCTGCTACGTGACCCGGGCCGAGCACAACGAGGCCGATTTCACCGGCCTGGTGATGGACCCGGCCGAGGCGCCGGTACCGGGCCCCCGCAAGCCGTAGGCCCGCGGGCCGCGGTTCCCCGGGCCCGGGCGGTCGCTCAGAACAGGTGCATCGCCAAATGCCCCAGCGGCAGCCCGAGCTGCCAGGCCGGCGTCCACACCCGTGCGTTCTCGTCGAGGCCCGGCGGGGTGCCGGCGGGGTCGTGCCCGCCGGGGTCGAGGTTGGTGGCGAACAGCTCGGTGCGGTCCAGCCAGCGCCAGGCGGCCCGGGCCAGTTCCAGGTCGGGGTCCTCACCGCGCCCGCGCTCCCGGGCCTCCTCGCCCAGCGCGAGGAAGCGGGTGTCGACCCAGTCGCGCCACGGATGCCCGTACGCCGTCAGCGACAGCCACTCGTCGAGTTGCGAGACCACCCGGATCCCGGAGAGCTCGCCGGCCGCGTCGGAGAGGTAGATGGTCAGGGCGAGCGTGTCGCGCCCGGCGCGGAACTCCAGGGTGCTGACCGGGATCAGCCGGCCCGTGCGCAGCAGTTCGTCGGCGATGTACTCCGCGTAGAGCCATGCCATGGGCACCGCGAGCCCGCCGTCACTGGTGCCGTTCATACCCTCGGGCTGCACCGTTTCCACCTTCTCCCGCGCGTCAGCTTCCCGTCGTCAGCCATGAGCCTTCACCGAGCCACTCGCGGAACGGGGGAGGTTTACCCAACTTGAACGCTCTGAGGCCGATTTCGATGCGCTTCTTGTCCGATCCGCGGGCATTCGGGTCGTTCCCTGAGTGCCGCTCCCGTCCCGCTCAGGCGCCGAGACCGTACCCGTATCCCTGGAGTCCCTTCCTCAGGGCCCGCAGGGCGTAGTACGTACGGGATTTGACCGTGCCGGCCGGAATCCCGAGCTCCGCCGCGGCCTCGGCCACCGAGCGGTCCTGGAAGTAGACCTGCACCAGCACCTCGCGGTGCTCCGGCCCCAGGGACCCCACGGCCCGGCGGACGTCGATGGCGGTGACCGAGCCGGCCACCGCGTCCTCGGGGGAGGGAGCCTGCTCCAGCCCCTCCGGGTCGACCTCCTGCGGCCGGGACAGCCGGGCCCGGCGCGCGTCGATGGCGAGCCGCCGCGCCACCGTGAACAGCCAGGGACGCATGGACTCGTGGTCGCTCTCCAGGACTTCGGGGTGCTGCCAGGCCCGGACCAGCGTCTCCTGTACGAGGTCCTCGGCGCGCTGGCGGTCCCCGGCCGTGAGGCCGAGCAGGAACCCGAAGAGAGCCCGGCCGTGGTCTCGCTGGAGCTCCGCCAGCGTCTCGGGGTCCGTGCGCAGCAGGGTGGGGGAGAGGGGCACGAGTGGCTCCTTCCTGGTTCCGTTCAGGTCCGACGGATCCACCCTCACCTGCACGGAGCGCCCCGGGAACCGTCCCGTGCCGCCGGTGCGCCCAAGCACCCGGGTCGTCCGGTGGGCGGCCGCGCCCGGCGACGAACGGTTGAACGGCGCGGCGAACGGCCGTCCGGGTGAGTTCGCCTCGGGCTGCGGAGCCGCTTCTTGACCGGAGGGCATCTCCTTCTACGTAAGACGGATGATCCGATGGCCATATTGATCCCGTGAAGGGGAGTCGACCCATGTCCCAGCCCACCCGCCAAGCCCTCGCGCTGCTCTCGGCCGCCCTGCTGGCGGGCGCCGCCGCCGGCTGCTCCGACGGCAGGCAATCCGCGTCCGCCACCCGCCTCGGCACCGCGCAGGCCCCGGAGCCGTCCCGCGCCGACGGCTCCGGCACCGCACCCCCCGACGCCTCCCCCAGGGGGTTCACCCTGGTCGCGAGCGGGGACGTACTGCCCCACGACTCGATCATCAAACGGGCGGCAGCCGATGCGGGCGGCGACGGATACGACTTCAAGCCCATGTTCTCCGGCGTCAAGCCGCTGGTCTCCGCCGCCGACCTGGCGATATGCCACATGGAGACCGTCTACGGCGAGGACGGCGGCCCGTTCACCGGCTACCCCGCCTTCCAGTCCCCGCCCGCGGTCGCCGAGGGGCTCAAGGACGCCGGGTACGACGGCTGCTCCACGGCCTCGAACCACACGCTGGACGGAGGGAGCGCGGGGATAAAGCGCACCCTGGACACCTTCGACGAGGTCGGCCTGCAACACGCCGGCTCGGCCCGTACCGCAGCCGAGGCGGCCACGCCGGCCCTCTACACGGCGGGCTCCGCGAAGGTCGCACACCTCGCGTACACCTACGGCACGAACGGCTACCCGATGCCCGAGGGCCAGCCGTGGGCCGTCAACCTGATGGAACAGGACAAGATCCTCGCGGATGCGCGGGCCGCCCGGAAGGCCGGGGCCGACGTGGTCCTGGTCAGCGTGCACTGGGGCACCGAATGGCAGACCGAGCCGGACGAGACCCAGCTCTCGCTGGGCCGGGCGCTCACGGCCTCGCGGACCGGCGGACGCCCCGACATAGACCTGGTACTCGGCACCCACGCGCACGTTCCGCAGGCCTACGACCAGGTCAACGGCACCTGGATCATCTACGGCATGGGCGACCAGGTCGCCGGGGAGATGTTCAACCACTCCGGCGCGCGGGACGTGCGCGGCAACTACGGTTCGATCGGGCGGTTCACCTTCGCCCCGCCGGCCGTCGCGGGCGGCCGCTGGCAGGTCACCCGGGCCGAGTTCGTCCCCCAGATGACGGACCTGTCCGCGGGCAGGGTCGTCAACCTGCCGGCCGCGCTCGCCGCGCATCCCGGCCGGAAGGACTACGAGAGCGCCCAGGACACCGTCTCGGAGGCCGTCCTCAGCCGCGGCGCCGCCGAGCACGGCCTCACCATGGCCCGGCAGGCCCCGCACCCGGACGCTACGGCACCACGGTGACCGGCCACCGGCCCGCCTTCACCAGACGGACCGCCACCGAGCCGACGATGCGGTGCCCCGCCTGTTCGGAGGCACCCACCACCACCGCGTCCGCCTTCAGTTCCTCCGCCGCGTCCACCAGGCCCGCGTACGGGTCGCCGCGGAAGGTGTGGAACTGCCAGCGCATGTCGTAGATGCCCTTGAGGCGCTCCGCGGCCTCCCGGATCTCGGCCACCAGCCCCTCGGCGATCTCCCCGGTGGTGCCGGCCACCGGCGCGCCCAGCGCGGCCCCGGCCGGCATCACCGGCTGCACGTACACCAGGGCCAGCAGCGCGTTCTGCCGCCGCGCCAGCCCCGCCGCGTACGCCGCCGCCCGCAGGGAGGACTGCGACCCGTCCACCCCCGCCAGGATCACCTTCGGCCCGTCCGTACCCCGCTCGAACCCCGAATCCACGCGCTCCGTCACGGCTCCCAGGCTATCCGGCTCGACGCGCGGACCGCCGCCGCCCTCCCTACAGTGCGAACCATGAGTGCCACCGTGGAGGAGACCCGCGGCACCCGGAACCGCTTCCTGAACCGGGTGCCCGACGGATTCGCCGCGTTCTTCGGAACGCTCGGGCTGGTGTGCGCCGTGCTCGCGCTCTCCCCGACGCTGCGGCACCTGCTGAGGCACTTCGTCCGCTTCCTCGACGAGTTCGTCGTGCCCGTCAGCGAGAACCTCGCGTACGCCGTCTTCCTGTTCCTGCTCGCCGCGGCGCTCGGCACCCGCAAGAAGGTCGCCTGGTGGATCGTCGTCACCTATCTGGCCCTGCTGATCCTGGTCGATCTCCTGATCGTGGCCGACGGGTACTACTGGGTCGGCGGCCCCTCCATGGTCATCGCCGTCGCGGCCCTCGTGCTCCTGATCGCGGCCCGCAAGGAGTTCTACGCGGCCTCCCGGCCCGGCGCCTTCTGGCGGGCGCTGCTCGTCCTCGGCCTCGGCCTGCTCACCGCCGTACTCCTCGGGTGGGGCCTGGTCGCCCTGTTCCCCGGGACCCTCCCCAGGGGGCAGTGGCTGGACTGGGCCGCGAAGCAGGTCTTCGGCGGTCTCTTCTCGGCCCGCCGGTTCGACGGCCGGCCGCCCCGGCCGCTGTACTTCCTGCTCGGCCTCTTCGGCGCCCTCGCCCTGCTGAACGCCGCCGCGGCCCTCTTCCGCTCCCAGCGGCTGACCGCCGCCCTGCACGGGGACGAGGAGCTCCGCATCCGCGCCCTGCTCGCCGCTTACGGGCGCAGCGACTCCCTCGGCTACTTCGCCACCCGCCGCGACAAGGCCGTCGTCTTCGCCCCGAACGGCAGGGCGGGCGTGACCTACCGCGTCGAAGCCGGGGTCTGCCTCGCCAGCGGGGACCCGGTCGGCGACCCGGCCGCCTGGACGCCGGCCATCAACGCATGGCTGACCGTGGCCCGCCGCCACGGCTGGCAGCCCGCCGTGATGGGCGCCTCGGAGGCCGGCGCGACCGCGTACGCCCGCTCCGGACTCAGCGCCCTCCAGCTCGGCGACGAGGCCATCCTGCACGTCGCGCACTTCGACCTCGACGGCCGCGACATGCGGGTGACCCGCCAGGCCGTCAACCGGGTCCGGCGCACCGGCGCCACCACCCTCATACGCCGCCACTCCGCCCTCACCGAGGAGGAGATGCAGCGCATCATCGACCGCGCCGACCACTGGCGCGACACCGAGACCGAACGCGGCTTCTCCATGGCCCTGGACCGGCTCGGCGACCCCGCCGACGGGGACTGCCTGCTCGTCGAGGCCTTCGACGCGGACGGTGAACTGATAGCCCTGCTGTCCTTCGTCCCCTGGGGCAAGGACGGCATCTCCCTGGACCTGATGCGCCGCGACCGCACGGCCCCCAACGGGGTCATGGAGTTCATGGTGGCCCAACTCTGCGCCGCCGCTCCCGGTCTGGGCGTCCACCGGATCTCCCTGAACTTCGCCGTCTTCCGCTCCGCCTTCGAAGAGGGCGGCCGGATCGGCGCCGGCCCGGTCCTCAAGCTGTGGCGCGGGCTGCTGCTGTTCTTCTCCCGCTGGTGGCAGCTGGAGGCGCTGTACCGCTCGAACGTCAAGTACGGGCCCGAGTGGTACCCGCGGTTCCTCTGCTACCAGGACGCCGGCTCGCTCGCCCGGGTCAGCCTCGCCTCCGGCATCGCGGAGGGCTTCGTCTCCGTACCGAGCCTGCGCAAGCTGTGGGGAAACGCCCATGCCAAGGGCCTGACCGCCCCGGCCACCACCGAGGGGCTGCCCTCGATCGACTCCCTCGCCCTGGAGCTCGCCGGAGAGGAGGGCACGGCGGCCGCGCGGGCCGAGCGGCTGCCCGAGCAGGTCCGGGTGCGCCACGCCAAGATGGAGCGGATCCGGTCCGCCGGCACCGACCCGTACCCCGTCGGGATCCCGCGGCGCAGCCACACCGTGGAGCAGTTGAAGGCCGCCCACCCGGCCGTCCCCGGACTCCCGCCCGGCGCCCGTACGGGAGAACGGGTCACCCTCGCCGGCCGCGTGATGGTCGTACGCGACCTCGGCGGGGTGGTCTTCGCCGTCCTGCGCGACTGGTCCGGGGACATCCAGCTGCTGCTGACCCGCGAGGAGGCCGGCGCGGACGTCCTGGACGCCTTCACCTCGCAGGTCGACTTCGGCGACCACGTCGTCGCCACCGGCGAGGTCGGCGCCAGCAAGTCCGGCGACCTGTCCGTCGTGATCGACTCCTGGCAGCTCACCGGCAAATGCCTGCGCCCGCTGCCCGACAAGCGCAAGGGCCTCGCCGATCCGGAGGCGCGGGTGCGGCGCCGCTATCTCGACCTCGTCGCGAGCCCGGAGGCCCGGGACGTCGTACGGGCCCGGTCCGCCGCGGTGCAGGCGCTGCGCCAGGGGCTGCTGGACCGCGGCTACCTGGAGGTCGAGACCCCGATGCTCCAGCAGATCCACGGCGGGGCGAACGCCCGGCCCTTCCGTACCCACATCAACGCCTACGACCTCGACCTGTACCTGCGCATCGCCCCCGAGCTGTACCTGAAACGGCTGTGCGTGGGAGGGCTGGAGAAGGTCTTCGAGATGGGCCGCACCTTCCGCAACGAGGGCGTCTCCTACAAGCACAACCCCGAGTTCACCATGCTGGAGGCCTACCAGGCGTTCGCCGACTACGACGTCATGCTCGACCTCACCCGCGAGCTGATCCAGGGCGCCGCGACCGCCGCCTTCGGCTCGCCCGTCGCCCACAAGGCCGGCGCCGACGGCAAGCTCGTCGTCCACGACATCTCCGGCCCCTGGCCGGTCAAGACGATGTACGGGGCGATCAGCGAGGCGCTCGGCGAGGAGGTCGGCGCGGACACCCCCGAACACGTGCTGCGCGGGCTCTGCGACCGGGCGAAGGTGCCGCACACGCCCGAGGACACCCGGGGCGACGTGGCGCTGGAGATGTACGAGCGGCTGGTGGAGGAGCGGACCGGGCTGCCCACCTTCTACAAGGACTTCCCCACCGACGTCTCCCCGCTGACCCGGCAGCACCGGGTGGACCCGCGGCTCGCCGAACGCTGGGACCTGGTGGCCTTCGGCACGGAGCTGGGCACCGCCTACTCGGAGCTGACCGATCCCGTCGAACAGCGGCGCCGGCTCACCGCCCAGTCGCTGCTGGCGGCCGGCGGTGACGTGGAGGCCATGGAACTCGACGAGGACTTCCTGGACGCGCTGGAGTACGCCATGCCGCCGACCGGCGGTCTGGGCATCGGCGTCGACCGGCTCGTCATGTTCCTCACCGGCCTGACGATCCGCGAGACGCTGCCGTTCCCGCTGGTGCGGCGCGGCTGAACGGGTGAGGGGAGGCAGGCGCGTCCGCGCCTCTCGACATCCGCGGCGATGTCGTTGATACGTAGTAATAATGAAAAATGACGAGCCGACAGTAGGGCGACGCGCGCTCCTGCGTACCGCCGTCTTCCTCGGAGTCGCCGCCGCCTCCGGACTGCTCAGCGCAGGAGAGGGCGGCGCTCCCGGACCCGGCGCCACGGCCGGCGGCCCGGGCGCCCTGCCCGGCGCGGGCGGCCCCGGACCCGGCGGAGCGGCCGGACCCGGCGGGGTCCGCCCCCTGCGGGCACAGGCCCCCGGCCGGACGGCGTACCGGCTGAGCCCCATGACCGCCGAGGCCCCGATGCACCCCCAGGCCGCGAAGCCCGCGGTGCGCACCCGGCCCTTCCTGGCACTTCCGTCCGGCGCCGGCCCGGCGAACGCCATGGTGCTCACCTTCGACGACGGACCCGACCCCCGCTACACGCCCGCGATCCTCGACACCCTCTCGCGCCACGGCGTCCGCGCGATGTTCTTCGTCTGCGGGGAGATGGCCACCGAAAACCGGGACCTGCTGCGCCGGATGAGCGCCGAAGGGCACGTCATCGGCAACCACACCTGGACCCACCCCCTCATCCCCCGGCTCAGCCGGCCGGCCCTCGCCTCCGAGATCACCCGCACGAGCGACGTCGTACAGGAAACCGTGGGGGAGCCGCCCCAGTGGTTCCGGGCGCCGTACGGGGCGTGGAACCGGGCGGCGTTCGAGATCGGCGCCGAGCTGGGCATGGAGCCGCTGGCCTGGACCGTGGACAGCCTGGACTGGACGGAGCCGGGCACCACCCCGATCGTCTCCCGTGTGCTCAAGGGAGCGGCCCCCGGCGTGATCGTGCTGAACCACGACGCGGGCGGCAACCGTTCGCAGAGCGTCCAGGCCCTCGCCGCGTACCTGCCCCAGCTGCTCGCCCGCGGCTTCCGGATGACACTGCCCCCGCTGCCGCCCCGCTGAGGAGCCGCTCCCGCGGTGGAACGGTCGGGTCGCGCCCGGGGCCGGCTTCGTCAGCGGGCCCCGGCCTGCCTCAGCGAGCCTCAGCGCGCCTGCACCATGCGGGCGAACACCACGACGTTGCCGTCGTAGCCGCGGGCCTTCGAGTAGCCGCCGCCACAGGTGATCACCCGCAGCTCGGGCTGCCCGGTGTCCCCGTACACCCGGGAACCGGGGAAGGTGTTCTTGGCGAACACCTCCACCCCGTACACCTCGAAGACCGCTGTGCGCCCGTCGTAGCGCGCCACCTCGATGTGGTTGCCCTTGCGCAGCGAGCCCAGGCCGTAGAAGACCGCCGGACCCCGCGCGTTGTCGACGTGGCCCACGATCACCGCCGAGCCGCGCTGGCCCGGCGAGATGCCGTTGAGGTACCAGCCGGCCAGGTTCGGGTCCTGGGGCGGCGGGGCGTCGATGAACCCCTGCGCGTCCAGCCCCACCGCCATCACCGGCGCGTCCACCTTGATCTCCGGGATCCGGATGCGCTGGACGGACGAGTGCTCCAGCGGCTCCACCGGTGCCTGCGGGCGGGCGGCCGCGGGACCCTCCGACGGCTGCTGGTCGGAGGGAGCCCCGACCGCGGCCGCGGCGGCCGGCTGGGGCGGCCCCTGGGCGACCTCCGCGCCGTTGCGCATCATGGCGAGGCCGGTGAGCATGACCAGCGCGAGCACACCCCAGGGGGATCGTCTCCTGCGAGGCTGCTCGTCCTCGTCCTCGGTCATGGCTCTCCCTTCCCGACGCGGGGGTCCCGACCCGCGTTCTCGTCCCACCCCGGTACGCCCTTCTTCACGCACGTTAAGGGCGTACGCGCAAGACGGCGATCGGTGAAGGGCGAACGGGTGGTGGGGCCGGAAGGGGTGCGGCCATCCAGGTATTCGTCACATAAATGCCTGACGGGTCGTGACCTGCGGATCCGTCAGCTCCGGCGTCCGCCTCTCGGCGTGTCGCTCAACCTTGCGGCCCAAAGGCGGACATGCGCTGGTTGCGGGCCGCCCCGAGGGTTCGACATGGGAGGCGTTCTCGTCGATCTTCCCGGGCGACCGCTCCGGGGCGCTCCCGCTGGAGGTTCCACATGCGTGTTCTGCGCGCTCTCACCGTGAGCGTGGCGGCCTGCGCCGCCATCGGCCTCAGTATGCCGTTCGCCTCCGCGAACCCGGCGGGCGGCCCACCGTCGGGCGGCGGCAACGGCAACAACAACGGCAACGGCCCCAGTAACGTCACGGTCAATCCGTACTCCGTGCATCAGGGCTCGACGATGCAGGTCAGCGCGGCGGGCTGCCACCACGGCGGCACGGTCTGGTCGAACGGCAACTTTCCCCAGACGAACCTTTCGGCCGGGTCCATCGGGTTCGCGACCGTCCGGATCTTCAACCACGCCTCGCCCGGCAACCACACGCTGTCGGTCAAGTGCCACGACAACAGCCTGGTGGCGACGCACCGCTTCACCATCCTCGCGGGCAACGGAGCACAAGGCGGTCTCGGCGGCTCGTTCGGCCCGTCCACCGCCGAGACCGCGATCGGGGCGGGCCTGGTCGGCACCGCGGCCCTGGGAGCGGGCGCCCATGTGGTGCGCCGGCGCCGCCCGGTCCGCAGCCGGGCCTGACGACTGGCCGACCTCCCCGGTCACAAGCCCCGGAAACCGCCGGTCGCCCCGAGCCCTGGCCAGGCATCGGGGCGACCGGCGGTCGGTGGTCGGTGGTCGGCGGACGGAGCGCGGTGGTCGTCGGTCGGTGGTCGGCGGGCCGGCATCGGGCCGCACGCGCTCAGTGGCTGCGCCGGGAGTGACGGCGGCGGAGCGTGTACGCCGTACCTCCCGCGGCGGCGAGGAAGAGGGCCGTGCCCGCGCCCAGCTCCCAGGGGTCCATCCCGGCCACGCTGCCGCCCAGCCCGCCGCGCACGCCCAGCGAGGCGGCACTGCTCCTGGTGGAGGTGGAACTGGTGGTCGGCTCGTTGCTCCCGCCGGCGATCGTGAGATCGGTGGAACCGGTCTCGCCGTTGCAGGTGAAGGAGACGGAGTAGACGGCTCCGCGGCGGGCGTCGCGGTCCACCGTGACCCGTGTGCTCTGGCCGCGCTGGATGCTCACGGTGTCGAAGACCCCGGAGGAGACGGTGGTGTAGGCGGAATCGCAGCCGCTGACCGAGAGCACCACCTGGCCGCCCGGGGCCACGGTCGACGGGGTGATGGCGAAACCGAATGAGGTGGCGGGCTGGGCCTCGGCCGCAAGGGCGGCAGGCGCGGCCGGCACACCGAGCGCGAGTACGGCGCCCGTGGCGCCGGCGCTCAGCAGGGCTGTGGCGGAGGTACGTATCGCACCCATGGTTGATTCTCCGGATCCCCGAGGTGCAGGCCGCGGAAGGGTTTCCGCACGTGGGGGCGCATGCGCCTCGATGACCGCCACGCTAGGGGCGCAGGCCGTGACCCGCGATCAGGAGCGGGCGAACGGGTCACGGCGCTGGGCCGAACCGGGGAAGACGGCCCCGGTACCGGTTTGCCGGGCCGTCCGCCTCAGTCGCCCCGGCCCAGGTGCGGGAACTGGGCGAAGAACGGCTCGGCGGTGGCCGAGATACCGCGCCCGAAGGGTGCGTCGAAGTCCCAGATCAGGAACAGCAGGAACGCGATCAGCGCGCTGAACAGGCCGGCCAGCAGCATTTCCCGGAACGAGCGCCGGATCTGCAAGGTGAAGATCAGACCCACCGTCACCAGGGCTCCGGTGACCAGACCGAACCAGACCACCCCGGGCATCGTCGCGCCGGCGCTCTGACCGCGGGCGTTGCGGGCGTCGTCGACCAGCGCCACCTGGTCCACCAGCGGCTGGTAGGCCTGCCCCTCGTGGTCCGTCTGCGGCTCGTAGTCCGTCACGTCCCGGCGGATGCGGTCGAGCAGCTCCCCACTGCGGTCCGTGAGCCTGGCGTGGTCGGCCATCTCCTTCCACTCGGTGTCCACCACGTACGTGGCGTACGCGTCCACGTCGGCCCGGATCCTCTTGCGGACCTCGGGCGGGTAGACCTCGGAGCGGACGCTGATCTCGTGGAGGGCCTGGGCCTCCTGGCGGACGTACTCCTGGGCGGCGCCGCGGCCCTCCCAGACGCCGGCGATCGCCAGGCCCAGCACGATCGCGTAGATCACCCCGATCATCATGGTCATGTACTCGATGACGTCCGGGGTCTCGTTCGGATCGTCGTCGTCACCGATCCGGCGGTGGTTGAAGAAGGCGATGGACAGCACGACGGCGCAGGCCGCGGCCATCGCGAGGGTCAGGACGAGCCATTCCGACAAGATGACTCCCAATCGGTCTTCGTGCGGGGCGGGCTAGCGCGGGCGCAGCGCGACGATCGCGAGCACCGCGGGGGCCGCGGTCATCAGGGTGAAGGTCACCGGTGAGACGTGGTGCTCCGCCGGTTTGCGGGCCGCCGCGTGGTACACGGGCCGGGCCACCGGCTTCTTCGGGGGCGGCGGGGCCACCACGGGCGTGGGGGCCGGGGCCGGCCGCGGGGGCGCCGGCGGCGGTGCCGGTGGTTTCGGCGGGGCGGGCCGGGGCGGCTCGGGCTTCGGCGGCGGCTTCGCCGCCGGGGGCGGTGGCGGCGGTGCGGGCCGGGGGGCGGGCGGCGGCGACGGCTTCGGCGGCGGCGGTGTGGGCTTCGGACTGGGGGTCGGGGTGGGCGTCGGGGTCGGCGTCGGCTTCGGCGGGCACGGCGGGGGAGGCGGCGGAGGGCAGTGGTGGCCCTGGTGGCCGCCCCCGCCGTGATGGCCGCCGCGGCCGTGCCCGTCTCCGTGGTCGCGGCCTCCGCCGTGATGTCCGCCACCCCGGCCGTCGCCCGACCCGCCGGAGGCGGCGGCCGCGACCAGGCTGCCGGCGCCTGCGGCACCGCCGGTTTCGATCGTCGCGTAGGCGCAGCTATCGGCCACGGCCGGGGCGGCGGACCACGCCGCCCACACCAGGACCGGGACGACCAGCACGCGCCTGGTACGGGCACTGTTCACCCCGGGAGCATGGGCTCGCCCGCGCCCGCGCACGCGGCGGTCGGCCGTGGTTCGCCTGAACGGGTGGCGTGGGGACCGTAGAGGTTTAAGCCATAAACGGAAGCCGTCCGGTCGCCCATTCGATCATTACCGAACATGATCCATCAGTGCCGGTCAACCGGCACGTACGGGGTCCGGGAGGCCTTGAGTGTGTGATGAAGAACGGATCACCAATTTCCGCTTTTGCTCGCTCCGTTGGCCAATGATCAGTACATTCGGCTCGGACAGACGTCCGACCCCGGACAGACCCGCAGGACTACGGCTTGGAGACCGCGATGGAGCGCCCCGCCTGGGCCCCGCCAGGCATCGACATATCGGTGCCGAGCGTGTCCCGCATCTACGACTACTACCTGGGCGGCTCCCACAACTTCGAGGTCGACCGCCAGGCCGCCCGCCGCGCCATGGAGTTCATGCCGGGCCTGCCCAAGATCATGCAGGCGAACCGGGCCTTCATGCGCCGCGCCGTCCGTTACGCCGTCGCCCAGGGCGTCACGCAGTTCCTCGACATCGGCTCCGGCATCCCGACCTTCGGCAACGTCCACGAGATCGCCCAGGCGGCCAGCCCCGACGCGCGCGTCGTGTACGTCGACCACGACCCGGTGGCCGTCGCCCACAGCCAGGCCGTCCTGGCGGGCAACGACCACGCCGGCGTCGTCGCCGCCGACCTGCGCAAGCCCCGGGACATCCTGGCCGCCCCCGAGGTCTCCCGGCTGCTGGACCTGGACCGGCCGGTCGCCCTGCTGCTCGTCGCCGTCCTGCACTTCCTGGAGGACGCGGACGACCCGTACGCCGCCGTCGCCGAGCTGCGCGACGCGCTGGCCCCCGGCAGCCTGCTGGTCCTGACGCACGCCTCGTACGAGGGCATCCCCCTCTCCGAGGAGGTCGCGGGCGGCGCCGTCGGCGTCTACCGGGACATCCGCAACCCGCTCGTCATGCGCAGCAGCGGCCAGATCGCCCGTTTCTTCGACGGCTTCGAGCTGATCGAGCCGGGAGTCGTGTCGATGCCGAACTGGCGCCCGGACGGCAGCGAGGAACCCGAGGACGGTGAGGCGCCGGAGGACCCGTACGCGTTCTCCGGCTTCGGCGGAGTGGGACGCAAGGCGTGAGATCCCCGGCCGCGGTGCCCTCCGGCACGCCGACCCCGAAGAACGCGGAGCCCGCGCTGGGCGGACAGACCCCCGCGCGGCCCACCGGCCCGTCGGCGACGCCGACGGGCCCCGGCGCGCCGCACAGCGGCCTGGAGGACCGGATCGCGCGGTTCGCGACGATCTGGGGACGTGCGATCTTCCCCGTCACGGCGACCTCCCTGACCCGCGTCGAGTTCGAGCAGCACCTCCTTCCGCTCACCCGGACGCTCGTGGAGGCCCTGCACGCCCGGCCCTTCGACGCGAGCGTCGCCCAGCGCGTGGGCGCCGAACTCGTCGCCGTGCACTGCACCGACCCGGAGGCGCTGGCCGGCACCCTCGGCGTGATCGAGTCCTACCTCGTCCTCTACTGCGGGCCCGACGGCTCCGGAGCGGAGGGCGCCGAGGAGTACCGGGCCCGCTGCGCCCGGCTCCAGCACGGCATTGCGGCGGGCTTCGCCCGCGCCCTGCGCGAGCGCACCCTCAAGGAGCAGGAGGCCATCGCCCGCTCCGCGCTGACTGCCCGCACCGACGCCCAGCAGGCCCTGCACGCCAGCGAGGAACGCTTCCGGGCGGTCTTCGAAGGCGCGGCGATCGGCATCGGCATCGCCGACCTGGAGGGCAACGTCCTTGAGGTCAACGAGGCGCTGCTGCGGATGTTCGGCGGCATGGACGGGCACGTGCGGGGCCGCAACGTCAGCGAGTGGGGGCACCCCGACGACACCCCGCACGTCTGGCGCATGTACGGCGAGCTCGTGCGCGGCGAGCGCGAGAGCTACCGCGTCGAGAAGCCGTACTACCGGCACGACGGGACCGTGCTGTGGACCAACCTGACGGTGTCGCTGCTGCGCGACGCCGACGGCGTACCGCAGTACCAGCTGGCCCTGATGGAGGACACCACCGAGCGCCGGCTGCTGAACCTGCGCCTGCGCTACGAGGCGACCCACGACGCACTGACCGGCCTGCCGAACCGGACGCTCTTCTTCGAACGCCTGGAGAAGGCCCTCGGGGGCTCCCAACCGCCCGGCGGCGCAGGCCGCTTCGGCCTGTGCTATCTGGACCTGGACGGCTTCAAGGCGGTCAACGACAGCCTCGGCCACTCGGCCGGCGACCGCCTGCTGGTGGAGGTCGCCGACCGGCTGCAGAGCTGCGCGACCGGCCCCGGCGAGGTGGTCGCCCGGCTCGGCGGCGACGAGTTCGTGGCGCTGACCACCGGCTCCGACACCGAGGAGAAGGTGACCGAACTCGCCGTGCGCATCCTGTCCGCCCTGTCCGCGCCGATCCGGATCGAGGGCCGTGAGCTGTCGGTGCGCGGCAGCATCGGCATCGTGGAGGGCCCGGCCGGTGAGCGCACCCCGGCGGAGGTGCTGCGCAGCGCCGACATCACCATGTACCGGGCCAAGGCGGCCGGCGGCAACCGCTTCGAGTTCGCCGACGCCGAGGCCGACGCGCGCGCCATCACCCGCCACGGCCTGACGAACGCCCTCCCGGCGGCCCTGGAACGCGGTGAGTTCTTCATCGAGTACCAGCCGCTGGTCCACATGCACGACGGGAGCATCCACGGGGCCGAGGCGCTGGTGCGCTGGTCGCACCCGCAGTACGGGGTCCTCGGCCCGGACCGCTTCATCCCGCTCGCCGAGCGGACCGGACTGATCGTGCCGCTCGGGCGCTGGGTCCTGGAGGAGTCGGTCCGCCAGGCCCGCACCTGGCAGCGCGAGCACGGCGGCTCCTCCCTGCGCATCAACGTCAACCTCTCGCCGACCCAGCTCCACCACCCCGGCCTGGTCGCCGACACGGTGGCGGTCCTGGAGAACTCCGGCCTCGCCCCGGGCGCGCTGTGCCTGGAGGTCACCGAGTCGGCCCTGATCGGCGCCGACGACGAGCTCCTGGAACCGCTGCGCCGACTCGCCGCCCTGGGGGTGGACATCGCCCTCGACGACTTCGGCACGGGCTATTCGAACCTGGCGAACCTGCGGCGCCTGCCGGTCAGCGTGCTGAAGCTCGACCGCTCCTTCACCAAGGGGATGCAGCAGCAGCCCGCCAACCCCGTCGACGTCAAGATCGTCGAAGGCATCGTGGCCCTGGCCCACAGCCTCGAACTCGCCGTGACCGTCGAGGGCGTGGAGACCGGCGCTCAGGCGGCGCAGCTACGCGACCTCGGCTGCGACACCGCCCAGGGCTGGTACTACGCCCGCCCGGGAGCTCCCGACCGGATCCACACCCTGTCGCTCTCGGACGCCGTACCCACCCCGTCCTGACGTCCTTCGGGGCGCCGGTCACCCCGCACGGCCGGAGCCCGGACCGACGCCCGACCGGGGAGCCGGGCGGCCGGGCGGGGCCGGTCAGTCCAGCCCGGCCTCCGTCCCCACGCCCGGCGTCCGGACGGCGGCCACGACCCGCTCGTACCGCCGTGCCGTGTCGGCCAGTACCTCGGCGGCCACCGGCAGCCGCTCCACCTGGTACGCGTCGAGCCCTTCCTCCCCGGCCTCGCCGGCGAGGGCGGCGGCCAGCGTCCGGCCCAGTGCTGCCGCGTCCTGGATGCCGGTGTTCATGCCCAGGCCGCCGGCTATCGGATGGACGTGCGCGGCGTCTCCGGCGAGGAAGACCCGGCCCTCGCGTATCCGGGTGGCCATGCGGACGTTGACCCGCCAAGTGGAGAGCCAGGTGGGATCGGCGAGCCGGATGCCCGGCATCCGGGCACACCGGTCGAAGAGCCGCTGGAAGCTCTCCAGCGAGGGCGGCACCAGCTCACCCCGCTCGTCCTGTTCGGGCGTGGCCTGGAGCTGGAAGGTGTCCGTCCCCGGCATCGGGCAGAGCAGTATCCCGCCGCCTTCCGAGGTGAACCACTGGTGCCAGAAGTCCCGGCTGAGCCCGGGCGCCCTGACATCCCCGAGGACCATGGCGGGCTCCTCCTGCCCGCTCCCCTCGAAGGGGATGCCGAGGAGCTTCCGCGTGGTGCTGCGCCCGCCGTCGCACCCGGCGAGATAGCCGGCCCCGATCACGGTGCCGTCGGCCAGCTCCACGCGGACCCCCGCAGCGTCCTGGGTGATTCCGGTCAGCTCGGCCCCGTACTCCACGCGGACGCCCAGGGCGGCCAGCCGCTCGCGCAGCGCCTCCTCGATCTGCCACTGCCCTATCAGCAGGCCGCCGTCGACGGGGGTGTCATTGACGTGTGCTCCGTCGAAGTACTTGCGCAGGACCACGCCGCTGCTGCCGACGGCCATCAGGGGACCGGCCACCCCGAGCTCCTCGAAGACCTCCAGGCTGCCCGGCCGGAGTGTCTTGCCCCGGGATTCGCGGTGCGGGGCGGCCCGCCGGTCGATGACGCGCACGGCAGCCCCCTGCAGGGCGAGGGTGCACGCCAGGGTCAGTCCCGTGGGGCCGGAGCCCGCGATCAGTACGTCGGTCATCGGATGTCCTCTCCTCGTCGATGCCTCAAGGAAAGCGGCTCCCGAGCGAAAAAGCAACCCGGTTAAGAAAATGACCCGGTCACTCATCCGTGCTATGCTGTGGACCATGGAGAACGTGACCGGTCTGCGCGAGAACAAGAAGCTCCGCACGCGCCGCCAGCTGGCGGCCACGGCTCTGGAGCTCTTCCTGGAGCGGGGCTTCGATGCGGTGTCCGTGGCGGACGTCGCAGCGGCGGCCGAGGTGTCCAAACCGACCCTCTTCCGGTATTTCCCGAGCAAGGAGGACCTGGTCCTCGACCGCTTCGCCGACCATCAGGACGAGGTGGCGCGCGTCGTCCGTGAACGCACCGCCGGACAGACACCCCTGCGCGCGGTGCACGCGCACTTCCTCGCGGCGCTGGCCGAGCGGGATCCGATCACCGGGCTCTGCGACCATCCGAACGTGGTCGCCTTCGTGCGGCTGGTGTACTCCACGGCGAGCCTGGAGACGCGGCTGGCCCACTACACGGCGCGCGAGGTGGAGCTGCTGGCGGAGGTACTCGAAGAGGAGTCGGTGCAGCCCCTTGCGGCCCGCCTCGCGGCCATGCACCTGGTGGCAGTCCGTCACGAGCTGGGCCGGGAGAACTGGCGCCGCATCGACGAGGGCCTGAGCGCCGACGAGGCCCACCCGGCCGCCGTGGCCGACGCGGACCGGGCCTTCGGAATGCTCGCCGACGGCCTGGACAACGCCCTGCCCGCCCGCACGGCCTGAGGGCGACCGTCCCACGGCCGCCGACGACCTTCCGTGCGGTCCGCCCCCGCCCCGGGAGCGGCTGTTCAGTCGAGGCAGAACTCGTTGCCCTCGATGTCCTGCATCACGATGCACGAATCGTTGCCGTCGTACAGAAGTCGCACACGGACCGCACCGAGCGGGATCAGCCGTGCGCACTCGGCCTCAAGCGCCGCCAGGCGCTCCTCACCCACGAGCCCGGTGCCCACCCGCACGTCGAGATGCACCCGGTTCTTGGCGACCTTCCCTTCGGGAACGCGCTGGAAGAACAGGCGCGGGCCCACACCCGAGGGATCGGTGCATGCGAACCACGAACCCCGCTCCTCGACAGGCCGCGAGTGATCGAACTCGTCCCATGTGGCAAACCCCTTCGGCGGGGGCGATACGACGTACCCCAGCACCTGGCACCAGAACCGAGCGACGCGCTCGGGTTCTGCGCAGTCGAAGGTGACTTGAAATTCCTTGATCGATGACATCGGCGCACCATAGCAACAGGTGCTGTGGCCCATCTCCCGGTAGGGAAGCGCAGGTTGGTCAGGTGGACCGGACCGGGAGACGGCCTGGCGCCTGGCCCACCGAGGCCGGCTCGCGTGGGCCTGCCGAGCCTGCTGAAACCGCCCGCTCCAGCAGGTGGAGGGCGCGCCGCTGGACGTGGAGCTGCCGGTCTGCGAGCTGGGCGATCAGCCACCCGAGCGGGCGGCGTCCTCGCCGACGAGGTCCGCCGTCGGCCAGCCGTACTCGTCCGTGATCGCGGCGAGCCGGTCGCCGTGCCGTGCGGTCAGCCGCCCGGGCGGAACCAGGCGGTCCAGGCGGCGCCCGCCCGGCCCGGCACGCGCCCGCCGACGGGGCGTCAGTCCAGCAGCATGCGGCGCAGCTCCCGGGCTGCGCGCGGGGGAGCGACGTCCGTGCGGTGGGCGAGGGCGATCGTGCGGCGCAGCGGCGAGCCCGCCAGCGGTGTCGCCCGCAGCCCCGGCCCTGCATGCTCGACGACCATCGCCGGAACCACCGCCACCCCCAGCCCCGCCCTGACGAAGCCCAGGACGGCGTCCATCTCCCCGCCCTCCACCGTGAACACCGGCTCGAACCCCTCCGCCCGGCAGGCGGCCATCGTCAGGTCCCGCAGGTCGTAGCCGTGGCGGAACATCACCATCGGCTCGTCCCGCAGCGCCGACACGGTGAGGGGCCCGCCGCCCGCCGGGGGCGGCAGCTGCGCCGAGGACACCACCACCAGGTCCTCCGTCAGCAGATCCACCGTGGTCAGCGCCGGAGCCGAGGGAGGCAGCGGCAGGGCGATCAGCGCCAGGTCCAGGGCCCCGCGCGCGAGCTCCCGTACGAGGTCCAGCGAACCGCTCTCCTCGATCAGCAGCTCGATCCCGGGATGGGCGGTGTGGAAGGCGCGCAGCACACCGGGCAGCAGGCCCGTGCACACGCTCGGCGTGGCGCCCAGCCGGATCCGCCCGCGCCGCAGCTGCGCCAGCTCCTGCACCTCCAGCCGCGCGGTGTCCGCGTCCGCCAGGATCCGCCGGGCCAGGGGCAGCAGCGCCTCCCCCGCATCCGTGAGCGTGATGTTCCCCCGCGCCCGGCTGAACAGCTCGGCGCCCAGTTCCCGTTCGAGCGCCTTGATCTGCTGGGAGAGCGAGGGCTGGGCCACGTGCACCCGGTCCGCCGCCCGGGTGAAGTGCCGGGTCTCGGCGACCGCCACGAAATACAGGAGCTGCTGGAACTGCATCACCCCAGCATACGGCGCTACATAGGTGAGGCCTATCGATATCAGCACCATCATGTCTTGGACCTCTCGGGGACCCCGTCCTTACCGTCGAGACATGGCTCTGGCAACCCGGACGGACCGACGGCCGTCCACCCCGCGCAGGCTCTGGGACTCCACCGTCGGCAAGAAGACCGTCATGGCGGTCTCCGGGTTGATCATGCTCGGGTACCTGGTCGTCCACATGATGGGGAACCTAAAGATCTTCTTCGGGCCGGAGGAGTTCAACGCCTACGGGCACTGGCTCCGGCACATGGGCGAACCCTTCCTGCACAGCCACTGGGGCCTGTGGGCGGCCCGCACCGTCCTGCTGGCCTCCGTGCTCGCCCACGCCGTGTCCGCGTACCAGCTCAGCCGGCGCGACATCAAGGCACGGCCCGTCAAGTACGCCCACAAGCGCCGCCGCGCGAGCTACGCCACCCGCACCATGCGCTGGGGCGGCATCATCCTCGCGCTGTTCATCGTCTGGCACCTGCTCGACCTCACCACGCTCACCGTCAACGAGCGGGGCTGGGCGGGCCACCCGTACCAGAACGTCCTCGCCACCTTCTCCACCTGGTACGGCAACGCGATCTACCTCATCGCCATGGCCGCGCTCGGGCTGCACGTCCGGCACGGCTTCTGGAGCGCCGCCCAGACCCTCGGCGCGGGCAACGCCCGCCGCGACCGCGCCCTGAAGTTCCTCGCCGACGCCCTGGCCCTCGTCCTCTTCGCGGGCTTCGTGTCCGTCCCCGTCGCCGTCATGACCGGAGTGGTGAGCTGACCATGAGCACCGAATACGCCCGCTACACCACCGGCGAACCCCTCGCCGACACCAAGGCCCCCGCCGGCCCCATCGCCGAGCGCTGGGACCGCCGCCGCTTCGAGGCCAGGCTCGTCAACCCGGCCAACCGCCGCAAGCACACCGTGATCGTCGTCGGCACCGGCCTGGCGGGCGGTGCCGCCGGCGCGACCCTCGCCGAGCAGGGCTACCACGTGGTCCAGTTCTGCTACAGCGACTCGCCGCGCCGCGCCCACTCCATCGCCGCCCAGGGCGGCATCAACGCCGCCAAGAACTACCGCAACGACGGAGACTCCGTCCACCGCCTCTTCTACGACACCGTCAAGGGTGGGGACTTCCGCGCCCGCGAGTCCAACGTCCACCGCCTCGCCCAGATCTCCGTCGAGATCATCGACCAGTGCGTGGCCCAGGGCGTCCCCTTCGCCCGCGAGTACGGCGGCCTGCTCGACACCCGCTCCTTCGGCGGCGTCCAGGTCTCCCGCACCTTCTACGCCCGCGGCCAGACGGGCCAGCAGCTGCTGCTCGGCGCCTACCAGGCGCTCTCGCGGCAGATCGCCGCCGGCAACGTCGAGATGCACGCCCGCACGGAGATGCTGGACCTGATCACCGTCGACGGAGTCGCCCGCGGCATCGTCGCCCGCGACCTGATCACCGGGAAGATCAGCACGTACTACGCCGACGCAGTGGTCCTGGCGACCGGCGGCTACGGCAACGTCTTCTACCTCTCCACCAACGCCATGAACTCCAACGCGACCGCCATCTGGCGGGCGCACCGGCGCGGCGCCCACTTCGCCAACCCCTGCTTCACCCAGATCCACCCCACCTGCATCCCGCGCACCGGCGACCACCAGTCCAAGCTCACCCTGATGAGCGAGTCCCTGCGCAACGACGGCCGCATCTGGGTCCCCAAGGCCAAGGGCGACACCCGACCCGCCGCCCGGATCCCCGAAGACGAGCGCGACTACTACCTGGAGCGGATCTACCCCTCCTTCGGCAACCTCGTCCCCCGCGACATCGCCTCCCGCGCCGCCAAGAACGTCTGCGACGAAGGCCGCGGCGTCGGACCCGGCGGCCAGGGCGTCTACCTCGACTTCGCCGACGCCATCCGCCGCATGGGCCGCGACAAGGTCGCCGAGAAGTACGGCAACCTCTTCGAGATGTACGAGCGGATCACCGCGGAGGACCCGTACGAGGTCCCCATGCGGATCTACCCCGCCGTGCACTACACGATGGGCGGCCTGTGGGTCGACTACGACCTCCAGACCACCGTCCCCGGCCTCTTCGCGATCGGCGAAGCCAACTTCTCCGACCACGGAGCCAACCGCCTCGGCGCCTCCGCCCTCATGCAGGGCCTGGCCGACGGCTACTTCGTGCTCCCCTCCACCATCAACGACTACCTGGCCCGCCACCCCCACCGAGGCAGGGTCGACGACAGCCACCCCGAGGCAGCGGCCGCCGTCCGCGAGACCCGCGACTGCCTCGCCAAGCTGCTCGCCGTCGACGGCGACCGCACCCCCGACTCCTTCCACCGCGAGATCGGCGAGCTCATGTGGGAGTACTGCGGCATGTCCCGCACCGACGCCGGCCTGCGCAAGGCCCTCGACCGGATACCCCAGATCCGCGAGGAGTTCTGGCGGCGGATCAAGGTCCCCGGCAGCGGCGAGGAGTTCAACCAGTCCCTGGAGAAGGCCAACCGCATCGTCGACTACCTCGAACTCGCCGAGCTGATGTGCCTCGACGCCCTGCACCGCGCCGAGTCCTGCGGCGGCCACTTCCGCGAGGAGTCCCAGACCCCGGACGGCGAGGCCGCCCGCCGCGACGAGGAGTTCGGCTACGCCGCCGCCTGGGAGTACCGCGGAACCGGCGCCGCCCCCGTCCTGCACAAGGAAGACCTCGTCTTCGAGTACGTCCACCCCACCCAGCGGAGCTACGCATGAAGCTCACCCTGCGCGTCTGGCGCCAGCAGAACGCCGACGCCCCCGGCGCCATGGCCTCCTACGAGGTCGACGGCATCTCGAAGGACATGTCCTTCCTGGAGATGCTCGACACCCTCAACGAGGACCTCATCCTGCGCGGCGAGGACCCCGTCGCCTTCGACCACGACTGCCGCGAGGGCATCTGCGGCGCCTGCAGCCTCGTGATCAACGGCGACGCACACGGCCCGGAGCGCACCACCACCTGCCAGCTCCACATGCGCTCCTTCGCCGACGGCGACACCATCGACATCGAGCCGTGGCGCGCCTCCGCCTTCCCGGTGGTCAAGGACCTCGTCGTGGACCGCAGCGCCTTCGACCGGATCATCCAGGCCGGCGGCTACATCACGGCCCCCACCGGCTCGGCCCCGGAGGCGCACGCCACGGCCGTGCCCAAGTCGGTGGCGGACTCCGCCTTCGAACACGCCGAGTGCATCGGTTGCGGGGCCTGCGTGGCCGCCTGCCCCAACGGCTCCGCGATGCTCTTCACCTCCGCCAAGATCAACCACCTGAACGTACTGCCTCAGGGCTCCCCGGAGCGCGAGACCCGGGTGCTGGACATGGTGGCCCGGATGGACGGCGAGGGCTTCGGAGGCTGCACCCTGACCGGCGAATGCGCCACGGCCTGCCCGAAGGGCATTCCGCTGCCGTCCATCGCCGCCATGAACAAGGAGTGGCTGCGCGCGGTCCGCAAGCACGGTGCCGGAAGCTGAGAACTGCCTGTGAGAGTCGAATGGCGGCCCCCGGACCCTTGCGTGAAAAATGAACCACGGGAAAGGTGGGGGTGAACGAGGCATCCGCCCCTGCCCGCCGGACCCCGTCCCCTTCCTTCACCGTGGGGTCCGCACCCTCGGGTGCCGCACGCCGGCGCCGTCACGCGAGGTCGTCCATGCAGGGCATGTCCCGTCTTCCCCTCCCCTCCGGCCTGCGCCGGATCGTACGGACGCTGCGCACGCCGGGCGGTGTGCCGGGGCAGCCGGACGGAGCCCGGCGGGAGCGCGTCGAGGCCGGCCCGCGCGGGGCGGGCGGACCGGAGGCACCCGGCCGCGCGCGTGAGGACGAGCTGCTGGAGCGGCTGCCCGGCCTGGTCCGCCACCGCGGCCGGATCACCCGGGTACGCGACGACCTGCTGCCCGCCGCCGCCCGGGACGCCAATGTCCTCGCGGTGGCCGAAGCCCTCGAAGCGGCCGGCGTCCCCTACGGGCTGGTCCCCGACGGCGGGCTCACGCACCGGGTGGCGATCGCCCCGGGTGACCGCGCGGCCGCACTGAAGGCCTGCGCCGCGGCCTTCACCGGTCTCCCGGTCTACGCCCGCCTCCTCGGCGACGGAGCCGACGGAGCCGACGGCTGTGACGGCGGTGACCTCGGGGAGGTGCTCGCCGAAGCCCTCCCCGAGGCGGTCGAAGCCGCCGAAGCAGCCCCTGAAGCCCGCGCCGGCGCCGCCCCGCCGGCCCCGAGGGTCAAGGGCCTGCGGCTCCACCAGCCCGTCACCACCTCCGGCCGTACCCTGACCTACGGCCCGGACACCGGGTGCGACCTGGAGTTCTGGGAGGTCCCCGAAGCGGGCACCGGCGCCATCGCGGGCCTGCGCGAAACCCCGTACGGCTGGTGGGTGCCCTCCCTGGAAGCCACCGCCACCACCCGCGTCGGCGACCGCGACCTGCCCGTCGTCGACGCCTTCGCGGGCCGCTTCCCCGACGACATCGACTTCCCCGTCGACGCAGTGATCACCTGGGTGGACGCCGCCGACCCCGCCTGGCGGCGCCGCCGCGACCGGGCCGCGGCCGCCGGATCCGCCACCGGGGCCGACGTGGACCACGCCGACAACCGCTACCGCGACCGGGGCGAGCTCCGCTCCTGCCTGCGCTCCATCGCGGCCCACGCCCCCTGGATCCGGCACCTCTTCCTCGTCACCGACGACCAGACCCCGCCCTGGCTCGCCACCGAGCACCCCCGGCTCACCGTCGTGGACCACCGCGAGCTGTTCGCCGACCCCGCCGCCCTCCCGGTGTTCAACTCGCACGCCATCGAGAGCCAGCTGCACCGCATCCCCGGCCTCGCCGAGCACTTCCTGTACTTCAACGACGACATCTTCCTCGGCCGCCCCCAGCGCCCGCAGCACTACTTCCTCTCCTCCGGCCTGCCCAAGGTCTTCCACGACCGGCGGGCCGTGGCCCCCAGCGCCCCCTGCGCCGAGGACGACGTCTTCACCGCCTCCCAGAAGGCCACCCGGCAGGCCGTGGAAGAGGCCGTCGGCCGCACTTATCCGCACATCCTGGCCCACACCCCCTACGCCCTCAGCCGCTCCCTCTTCACGCACGTCGAGGAACGGCTGCCCGGCCGGCTCGGCGCCACCAGCCGCTCCGTCTTCCGCAGCGCCGCCGACCTCGCCCCCGTCACGCTCGCCGCCCACCTCGCCCTCGCCGACGGCCGGGCCGTGGAGGGCGAACTCCGCCACGTCTACGTCAGCACCAGCCGGGCCGAGGCGATCGAGCAGCTCCGCGGCCTGGCCGCCGAACGGCGGGCCGACGCCTTCTGCCTCGCCGACGACGACGCCGGGGGCGACCTCGGCCCCCAGGAGCAGCAGCGCGCGGTCGCCGCCTTCCTGGAGGCCTACTTCCCGGTGCCCTCCCCGTACGAGCACCCCGGCCCGGCCGACTGACCAGCCGCGCCCGGCGCGCCGACCGCCCCGCCGACCCGTCCGCCCGACCCCTCCGCGCCGGCCGGTCCGACGGCCGCCGTGATCCGCCGACCGGGCGCTCGTGGCCCCGTACGCCGCGCCGCGCCCCGGCCGGATCCGGCCCATGGGAGACAGTGGGCCCCATGCCACACGCCCCCGCCGGGTCCGGGCCACGCCGCCGAACCGTGCTGGCCGCCGCCGCCCTCGCCCCGTTCGCCGTGGCCGGCTGCTCGGCACAGGACCACCCGCGCACCCCCGCCCCCGGCCCGTCCGGCACGGCGAAGGACGCCCTGCTCCTGCTCATCCGGCACGCCGAGAAGCCGTACGCAGGAGACACCGGCGAGGACGCGGAGGGCAACGAGGACCCCGGATCCCTCGCGGGGCGCGGCCGGCGCCGGGCCGAGGAACTCCACCGCCTCTTCCTGCCGCCCGGCGGCTCCTCACTTCCCCGCCCCGCCGCCGTCTTCGCCGCCGGCGGCCCGGCCGGCGCCCCCGGCCGCTGCCGGCAGACGGTGCAGGCACTGGCCACGGCCCTGAAGACCCCGGTCCGCACCGAGTTCGCGGTCGGCGGCGAAACGGCCCTGGCCCGCGCGGCGCTGACCGCCGCGATGCCCGTCCTCGTCTGCTGGGAGCACACCGGCATGCCCCGGCTGATCCGGGCCATCGGAGCCGAACATGTGCCCGGCGTCCCCGCCGTCTGGCCCGACCGCTACGACCTGGTGTGGGTGTTCACCCGCAGACGGGGCCGCTGGAGCTTCCGCGAACTCTCCCAGCACCTGCTGCCCGGAGACGCGTAACGGGCCGGTGGCCGTACCCACGGCAGAAGGGTGCAGGACATGCACGGTGACGAAGGCCTCCCCGGTGGCGGGCCAGCGGCACGAGCCGGCCGGCGGGACCTGCGCGGCGCCCTGCTGTGGTGGGGGCCGCGGATGCTGTTCGTCGCGGGTGCCGTGTTCCTCGTCGTGGAGTCCAGCCGCGGAGTGCCGCTGCCCGAGCTGTACCTGGCGCTGGGACTCTTCGGCCTCTGCAGTGCCGTCTTCGTCGGTCGACAGCTGGGGTTCGGACACGAGCGGGGCCCCGGCGCGCGGACCCCGCGCTGGCTGATCCGGGCGGCCGCCCTGCTGAGCACGGCCGGGGTCGCCGTCCTCCTCGTCCACCTGGCGGGGGCGGAGGGGGACGCCCTGCCGCTCGTCGGGTCCGTTCTGCTGCTGCTGGGCCTTGGCTGGTTCGTCGAAGCATGGCGGGGAGCCGGACCCGGCCGCCCGAGCAAGGCCCTGCTGCCGTGGGGCGCGGCCCTGCTCGCGGTGACCGCGCTGACGGCGGTCCTCGCCGGCCTCCTGCTGCCCGGGGCGAAGGGCGGTTTCTACCTCGGCCTGCTCATCGCCCTCGGCGTGGCGCTGTTCGTGTTCCTCCCCCTGGGCCTCAACCTCCTGTCCGAATGGGGCGTACGCCGACTGCGCAGCCGGCGCTCCGCCGCGGGACCCGGGGCCGGCGCGGGCACCGCCGGGATCCTGGGCCTCGTCGTGATCGCCGCAGTCGCCCTGTCCTGCGGATGGCTCGTGCACCGGGACTGGGTGCTGGCCGCCGTCCTCGTCGCGGCGGCTCTGATCCTGCTGCCGGCCATCGTCTCCAACACGCACGCCGACGTCGCCCTCGTGCTCGCGGCACTGTGCCTGCTCGCGGCGGCGCCCCCGGAACAGCCCCTGCCGCCCGGCGCCGCCGGCGGCCAGCGGGTCCTCGTGGCGCTCGGCGACTCCTACATGTCGGGTGAAGGGGCGAGCAGCTACTTCCAGGGAACCGACGACGGCGGCCGCGACGAATGCCGGCGCTCACCCTCCGCCTACGCGGTGGGACTCACCACCGGCCGGCACTTCGACCGCACGGTGTTCCTCGCGTGCTCCGGCGCCCGGACCTACAACCTCAACCCGGCCTCGGCACCCGGCCCCTCCCGGGCGCAGCCCGGCGAGCCGGGCACCCAGATCGACCAACTGACGCGGCAGCCGCCACCGTTCCACCCGGCCCTCGTCATCGTCACCGTCGGCGGCAACGACGCCGGCTTCGCCATCCTCGGAGAGGCGTGCCTCGCACCCGGCGACTGCCGGACCCAGAAGCCCGCGTTCGTGGACAACCTGCCGAAGGTCCGCCGGGACCTCGTCGCGACCTACCGGTCACTGCGCAAGGTCCTGCCCGCCGACGTGCCCATCGTGGCCGTGCCGTACCCGCAGCCGATCGCCGCGGCCGCCCGCTGCACCGGAGTGGCCTTGACGGAGGGCGAACGCGACTTCATCCGCACGTTCGTGGAGCAGCTCGACACCACCATGCGCGAGGCCGCCGGCCAAGCGGGCATCACCTACATGCCGGAGATGAAGGACAGCCTCGCGACGCACCGGCTCCAGCTGTGCGAGCGCAGGAAAGGAGCCGCCGGAATCAACTTCGTGGACATCGAGACGGTCAACGGGCTCGCCGCGCAGCGCTTCAGCCCCGCCAAGTGGCTCCACAACAGCCTCCACCCGAACGAACGCGGCCACGCCGCCATGCGCGACACCTTCACCACCTGGCTGGACTCCCACCCCGAGCTCGCCCCGCCCGCCCCCGCGGGCCGGGTCGAGACCGCCGTCGCCGCCGCGGCGGAACCCGAGCCGCTGTGCGGCATGACCTACCAGGCGGCGAACGCGCACTGCCAGGTCCGGATCCGGGCCTGGGAGCTGGAACAGGTCCGGGGCCGCTGGCCGTGGCTGCTGCTCGTGCTGGGCGCACTGGCCGTCCTGTGGGCCGCGAGCATCGCCGCCTTCAGCCTGCTCCCCGCAGCCGACCGCTCCTACCCGGCGCCGCCCGCCAGGGCCCGGGCGAGGTAGGGCGCCGTGCGGCTCACCGCCGAACGGGCCACCCGCTCGGGCGGACCCGAGGCGACGACCCGGCCGCCCTCCGCCCCGCCGCCCGGGCCCAGGTCCACGACCCAGTCCGCGCCGGCCACCACCTCCATGTCGTGCTCGACGACCACCACCGAGTGCCCGGCGTCCACCAGCCCGTGCAACTGCCGCAACAGCACCCGCACATCGGCCGGATGCAGCCCCGTCGTCGGCTCGTCCAGCAGGTACAGGGTGTGGTCGCGGCGCAGCCTCTGCAGCTCCGTCGCGAGCTTGATCCGCTGCGCCTCGCCACCCGACAGCTCCGTCGCGGGCTGCCCGAGCCGCAGGTAGCCCAGCCCGATGTCCTCCAAGGCCCGCAGGCTGCGCACCGCCGCGGGGACCTCCGCGAAGAAGGGGAGGGCGGACTCCACCGTCAACGACAGCACCTCCGCGATGTTCAGCCCCTCGTACCGGACCTCCAGCGTCTCGGGGTCGTACCGGGCGCCCCCGCAGTCAGGGCACGGAGCGTACGTACTCGGCAGGAACAGCAGTTCCACCGAGACGAAGCCCTCGCCCTGGCAGGTCTCGCAGCGGCCGCCCGCCACGTTGAACGAGAACCGGCCCGCCTTCCAGCCGCGGGCCCGCGCCTGCGGGGCCGCCGTGAACAGCCTGCGCACCACGTCGAACAGCCCGGTGTAGGTGGCCAGGTTGGACCGCGGGGTCCGGCCGATCGGCTTCTGGTCCACCTCCACCAGCCGCCGTACCGGGAACCGTGCGTCCGCGAGCCGCTCCCCGACCTCACGGGCGAGCACCCGGCCCACCAGCGTCGACTTGCCGGACCCGGACACCCCGGTCACCGCCGTGAACACCCCGAGCGGGAAGTCCGCGTCCACGCCCCGCAGGTTGTGCAGTTCGGCGCCGCTGATCCGGACGGACCCCGTCGGCCGCCGGACCCGCCGCGGACCGGCCGCCCCGGGGACGCCGAACAGGTGCCTCGCCGTCGCCGACTCCCGTACGCCGCCCAGCTCGCCCGGCGGCCCGCTGTGCAGCACCTGCCCGCCGTGCTCCCCGGCCAGGGGCCCGACGTCCACCAGCCAGTCCGCGTGCCGTACGACGTCCAGGTCGTGCTCCACCACGAACACCGTGTTCCCGGCCGCCTTGAGCCGGTCCAGTACCGTCAGCAGCGCCTCGGTGTCGGCCGGATGCAGCCCCGCCGACGGCTCGTCCAGCACGTACACCACCCCGAACAGCCCCGACCGCAGCTGGGTGGCCAGCCGCAGCCGCTGCAGCTCGCCCGCCGACAGGGTCGGTGCGCCGCGGTCCAGGCTCAGGTAGCCGAGCCCCAGCTCCACGACGGGCCCGATCCGCGCGCGCAGGTCCTCGGCGAGGACCCGGGCCGCCTCACCGGCCGGAGCCGCTTCGGCCAGTACGGTGTCCAGCTCCGTCAGCGGCAGCGCCGCCAGCTCCGCGATGGTGCGCCCGGCGAAGGTCACGGCCAGCGCCTCCGGCCGCAGCCGCCGGCCCCCGCACGCCGGGCAGGGGGAGTCGGTGAGGAACCGCTCGGCGCGGGCCCGCAGGGTGGCGCTCTTGCTGTCGGAGAAGGTTCGCATGACGTAGCGGTGGGCGCTCGTGTACGTGCCCTGGTACGGCCGTTGGATCCGGTCGGCCTCCCGCACCGGGTGCACGGTGACCACCGGCTGCTCCTCGGTGAACAGGATCCACGCGCGGTCCTTCGGCGCCAGCTCCTGCCACGGCGCGTCCACGTCGTAGCCGAGGGCGTCCAGGATGTCCCGGAGGTTCTTGCCCTGCCAGGCGCCGGGCCAGGCGGCGATGGCGCCCTGGCGGATCGACAGCCGCGGGTCCGGCACGAGGAGTTCCTCGCTGGTGCGGTGGATCCGGCCGAGCCCGTGGCAGGACGGGCAGGCGCCGGCGGCGGTGTTGGGGGAGAAGGCGTCGGAGTCGAGCCGCTCGGCCCCCGGGGGATGGGTCCCGGCCCGGGAGTACAGCATGCGCAGCGAGTTGGACAGCAGGGTCACCGTGCCGACCGAGGACCGCGAACCGGGCGAGGAACGACGCTGTTCCAGCGAGACGGCGGGCGGCAGCCCCGTGACGGAGTCCACCTTCGGTGCGCCGATCTGGTGGATCAGGCGGCGGGCGTACGGGGCCACCGACTCGAAGTACCGGCGCTGGGCCTCCGCGTACAGCGTGCCGAAGGCCAGCGAGCTCTTGCCGGAGCCGGAAACGCCGCTGAACACGGTCAGGGCGTCGCGGGGGATGTCCACGTCGACGCCCCGCAGGTTGTTCTCCCGGGCGCCGCGCACGCGGACGAAGGGGTCGAGGGCGGCGGTCGCGGCCGTGGCCGGCGGCTCGGTGGAGTGGTGCATTCGCCCCAGTTTACGTGCGCGGGTGTTCGACGGCCGCGCCCGCCCGCCCGAACCGGCGCCCGTCGCCGCGGCCCGCCCGCATGAACCGGCGCCCGCCGGGCAGCCGCACCGCGGGGAGGAAGGAGCCGGCCATGGCCGAGCCGCTGATCGAACGCCTCCTGGACCGGTACGGCGAGACGCACGCGCAGGAGGCCGGCATCCGGCTGCGCGACACGCCCGCGCCGCTCTACCAGCTGCTGGTCCTGTGCCTGCTCTGCTCGACCCGGATCCGGGCCGACATCGCCGTGGCCGCCGCCCGGGAACTGTTCGCGGCGGGCCTGCGCACCCCCCGCGACATGGCCCGGGCCTCCTGGCAGGAGCGGGTGGACGCCCTGGGGCGGGCCCACTACCGGCGGTACGACGAAAGCACCTCCACGGCCCTCGGGGAGGGCGCGGAGCTGCTCGGCGAACGCTACGGCGGTGACCTGCGGCGGCTGCGGAAGGAGGCCGGCGGGGACCCGCGCCGGGTGCGCGAGCTGCTGCGGGAGTTCCCGCGGATCGGCCCGGTCGGCGCGGACATCTTCTGCCGCGAGGCGCAGGGGCTGTGGCCCGAGCTGCGCCCGGCCTTCGACCGGCGCGCCAGGGAGGCCGCGGGCCTGCTCGGCCTGCCCCGCACGGCCGGGGAACTCGCCGGCCTCGTCGAGGGCGCCGAGCTGCCGAGGCTCGCGGCTGCCCTCGTCCGCACGAAGTCGGCCGGCAAGGACGGGCTCCGGCAGCTGCGCGAGGACGGCTGACCGGGCTGCGCCGGGCCCTCAGGCCGTACCGGCAAGGCCGCAGAGGCGGGCCAGCCGGGTGAGGGAGTCCAGCAGGGCCGTCCTGTCGTACGTGGAGGTGGTGACCAGCAGCTCGTCCGCGCCGGTCAGCTCCGCCACCCCGGCCAGTTCCGCCGCGACCTGCTCCTCGGTGCCGTGGACGTGCCCGCCGAGGGCGCCCTCGTACAGCTCCCGCTGCTTCGGGGTCATCTCCAGGGCCTCCACCTCCTGCGCCGGGCGCAGCGGCGGGAAGCTGCCCAGGGTGCGGGAGTACGCGAGGGCCCACGCCTCCGGCACCAGGATCCGCCGGGCCTCCTGCGCGGTGGCGGCGACCGCGACCGTCCCCGAGACGATGACGTACGGCTGCGCACCCCGCGACGAGGGCCGGAACTCCTTGCGGTACCGCTCGACGATGTCCGCCACCCGGTCCCGGGACCGCAGATCGCCCACCACCAGCGGCAGCCCGGCCCGGGCCGCGATACCGGCCCCCTCACCGGTGGCCAGCACGAACGCCGGGATCCGCAGCCCCTCCGCCGGGCGGGCGTGCACCTGCGGGTGCGCCTGCTGGGTTCCGTCCACCCAGCCGAGCAGTTCGGTCAGCTGCTCCTCGAAGCGGTCGGCGTCCTCGGTGTCCCGGCCCAGCGCCCGCCGGATCCCGCCGGTGAAACCGACGGAGCGGCCGAGGCCCATGTCGATCCGGCCGGGGAAGAGGGACTCCAGGACCCCGAACTGCTCCGCCACCACCAGCGGCTGATGGTTGGGCAGCATCACCCCGCCCGTGCCGACCCGGATCCGGGAGGTGGCACCGGCGACGGCGGCGGCCAGCACGGTCGGTGCCGAGCCCGCCACCCCGGGGACGCTGTGGTGCTCCGACACCCAGAAGCGGTGGTACCCGAGCCGTTCCGCGGCGCGGGCCAGCTCCACCGTGTCGCGCAGCGCCTGCGCGGCGGGCTGGCCCTCGCGGGTCCGGGAGCGGTCGAGGACGGAGACGGTGCGGATTCCAGGGATCACACCGTCCTCAACGCTGCGGGGCGTCGAGGATTTCCCGGGAATCCGGAGTAACTACGCTGACCCGTATGAGTGACACCACATCCCGTCGGCCGCTGGCCGTGTTCGACATCGACAACACCCTCGCCGACACCGGCCACCGCCAGCACTTCCTGGAACAGCGCCCCCGGGACTGGGACGGCTTCTTCGGCGCGGCCCCGGCGGACCCGCCGCTGGCGCGCGGAGTGGCGCTCGCGCTGGAGCGGGCGGCCGACTGCGAGGTGGTCTACCTGACCGGCCGCCCTGAGCGCTGCCGGGCCGACACCCTGGAGTGGCTGGCCCGGTACGGGCTGCCCGAGGGGCGGGTGTGGATGCGCGGCAACCAGGACCGGCGGCCGGCCCGGACGACCAAGCTGGAGACGCTGCAGCGGATCGCCCGGGGCCGGGAGGTGCAGGTGTTCGTGGACGACGACGAGCTGGTCTGCCAGGCGGCACGCGCCGCCGGCTTTCCGGTGGTCCTGGCGAACTGGGCGGCCGATGCGCCGGAGCTCAAGGCCGCCCAGGAGGGCGAGGGCCGTACCTGAGGGTCCCGCAGGGCCCCAGTGCCCTACTCCCCGTCGTCCAGGCGGAAGCCCACCTTGAGGCCCACCTGGTAGTGGGCGATCTCCCCGTTCTCGATGTGCCCGCGTACCTGCGTGACCTCGAACCAGTCGAGGTTGCGCAGGGTCTGGCCGGCCCGGGCGATGCCGTTGCGGACGGCCTGGTCGATTCCGTCCTGCGACGTGCCGACGATTTCGGTCACCCGGTAGGTGTGATTGGACATGGGGCTCTCCCGAGAGTGGTGGATCTGCCGTGTTCCACGGTGCCCCAGTACCTCCCCCTCCGCGAACTTTAGGTGAACAGTCCCGGGGCAAATACCCTTGACCGGCCCATTGGTCTATGCCAATTTCAAGCCATCTGAGATCGCTCCCCAGAAGGTGACTCCGTGAAGATGCGCTTCCTCGCCGTGTCCACCGCCCTCGTGGCCGCGACCGCCCTCACCGGCTGCGGCCGGCCGGCCGAACCGGCGGGAGGCACGCAGAAGGTGACACTCTGGCTCATGAAGGGCAGCGCCTCGCAGGACTTCATCACGAAGTTCACCAGCTCCTTCGAGAAGGAGCACCCCGGCACCGACCTGGACGTCAGGATCCAGGAATGGACGGGCATCGGAGAGAAGGTCGACGCCGTGCTCGCCGGGAAGGCCAAGGAGGGCGCCGACGTCATCGAGGTCGGCAACACCCAGGTCGCCCGGTACATCGCGAACGGCGGCCTGTCCGAACTCACCCTGGAATGCCTGCGCGACTGGGGCAGCACGGACTGGCTGAGGGGCCTCGCGGACCCCGGAAGCATCGACGGGGCCCAGTACGGCATCCCCTGGTACGCCGCCAACCGCGTGGTGATCTACCACAAGGACCTCTTCGCGAACGCCGGGATCAAGACCCCGCCGAGGAACCGCCAGGAGTGGATCCAGGCCACCCAGAGACTCGACAAGGGCGAACAGCAGGGCATCTACCTCCCCGGACAGAACTGGTACGTCCTGTCCGGCTTCGTCTGGGACGAGGGCGGAGACCTCGCCGTCGAGACCAGCGGCCAGTGGGTCGGCACCCTCGACGACGAGAAGGCCCTGGCCGGCATGGAGTTCTACAAGCAGCTCCAGGCCCTCGGCGACGGACCCAAGGACGCCGACGAGGAGACGCCCCCGCAGTCCGAGGTGTTCGCCGGAGGCCGGGTCGCCCAGATCATCGCCCCGCCCGGCCAGGCCGCGGCCATCGAGGCCGCCAATCCCGCACTCAAGGGAAAGCTCGGCTTCTTCCCGATCCCCGGCAAGTCCTCCGAGAAGCCCGGCGCCGTCTTCACGGGCGGCTCCGACCTGATCATCCCCGCACGCACGGCCCACCGGGACCGGGCCGTCGACGTGATCACGGCCCTGGTCAGCGAGAAGTGGCAGACCGAGCTCGCCCGCACCATGAGCTACGTACCGAACAAGACCACCTTCGCCCACCTCGTCGACGGCAACGAGGGCGCCGCCGCCATGGCCCCGGGCGCCGCCCAGGGCCGGGCCACCCCCAAGTCCGCGCGCTGGGCCGAGGTCGAGGCGAAGAACCCGATCAAGCCGTACATGACGGCCGTCCTCACCGGTCAGGACCCCCGGCAGGCCGCCCGGGCCGCCTCGGACACGATCAGCAGGGTTCTCGGCTCCGACCGCTGAGTTCAGCGTCCGCACATCCGGGGGCCGCTGAGCGGTCATGTCGAATCCAGTCGGTCACGGAAGAAGTAGAGGAGCCGGGCCACCGCACCGCGAGGCCCGGCCCTTCGAGCCCGGACCAGGAGCAGCCATGACCATCGCCCCCCTGTCCCCGTCCGTCCTTCCCCCGATCGCCACCCCCACCCCCACGCCCACCCCCGCGCCCGCCGCCCCCACCGCACCCCGCTACGCCGTACGCCTCGCCCGCGACGAGGACGAGGTGCGCGCCGCCCAGCGGCTGCGCCACCAGGTCTTCGCCGGCGAACTCGGCGCCCGCCTCGGCGGCCCCGAGCCGGGCCTCGACGCCGACGCCTTCGACGCCTACTGCGACCACCTCCTCGTCATCGACGGGGAGAGCGAGCAGGTCGTCGGCACCTACCGGCTGCTGCCCCCCGAGCGCGCCGCCGTCGCGGGACGCCTCTACTCCGAGGGCGAGTTCGACCTCTCCGCCCTGGACCCCATCCGCCCCGACCTGGTCGAGGTCGGCCGCTCCTGCGTCCACCCCGACCACCGCAACGGCGCCGTCATCGCCCTGATCTGGGCCGGCCTCGCCCGCTACATGGACCGCTCCGGGCACAACTGGCTCGCCGGCTGCTGCTCGATCCCGCTCGCCGACGGCGGGGTGCTGGCCGCCGCCACCCGCGCCAACGTCCTGACCCGCAACCTGGCCCCCGAGGAGTACCGGGTCACCCCGCACCTCCCCTGGAACCCCGAGGGCATCCCCGTCCCCGACCGCACGGAACTGCCCCCGCTGCTGCGCGGCTACCTGCGCCTGGGCGCCTGGATCTGCGGCGAGGCCGCGCTCGACGCCGAGTTCGGCTGCGCCGACCTGTACGTCCTGCTCTCCCTGCGGCGCACCAACCCGCGCTACCTCAAGCACTTCCTCTCGCTCGTCCCGGCCGCATGAGCGTCTGGCTGCCCACCTCGTCCTGCACCCCCGCGGCCTGCGCCGGCCACGAGGGACGCACCACGAGCGTCCCGCACGCGGTGCTCCGGCTCGGCGCCGCCATCGCCCTGGTCCTGCTCGGGATCCTGGGCGCCCCGCCCGTCCGGCTGCTGCCCCCCGGCCCGCGCCACACGGTGATACGGGCCTGGTCAGCCGCCCTGGTACGGGCCTTCGGCATACGGATCGCCGTCCACGGCAGCCCGGGCCCGGACGGCGGACGCCTCGTCGTCGCCAACCACATCTCCTGGCTGGACATCCCGGTCCTCGCCGCCGTCCTGCCCTCCCGCATGCTCGCCAAGAACGACATCCGGTCCTGGCCCGTCCTCGGCCGCCTCGCCGCCCGGGCCGGCACCCTGTTCATCGACCGCGACCGGATCCGCGCCCTGCCCGCCACCGTCCAGACGATCACCGGAGCCCTGCGCGACGGCGACCGGGTCACCGTCTTCCCCGAGGGCAGCACCTGGTGCGGCCGGACCCGCGGAACCTTCCGGCGGGCCGCGTTCCAGAGCGCCCTGGACGCCCGGGTCCCCGTACAGCCGGCACGGCTCACCTACCGGCTGGCGGACGGGAGCACCGCCGGGGCCGTCTCCTTCGTCGGGGACGACCCGCTGACCGCCTCCCTGTGGCGCATCGCCCGCGCCCGCGGCGTACGCGCCGAAGTACGGCTGCTGCCGCGGATCCCGCCGGGCCGCCACCCGGACCGGCGGGAACTCGCGGCCGCGGCTCAGGCGGCCGTCTCCGCCTCCGGCCCCCTCCCCGAACCCGCCGCCGGCTCCGCGCCGTCGGCCACCGACAGCGACACGGCGAAACGGCCCGCCGCATCCGTCCACCAGTGGGTCAACTCCAGCCCGGCGGCCGACAGCTCCCTGCGCACGCCCTCCTGACGGAACTTCGCGGACACCTCCGTCAGGATCTCCTCACCCGCCGCGAACGGCACCAGCAGATCCAGGGCCCGGACCTTCACCACCAGCTCGGACCGGGCCCGCAGACGCATCTCGATCCACTCCTGCTCCCGGTTCCACACCGCGACGTGCGAGAAGTCCTCGACGTGGAAATCCGCGCCCAGCTCACGGTCGATGACCGACAGGACGTTCTTGTTGAACTCCGCCGTCACCCCCTGCGCATCGTCGTACGCCGCCACCAGCACGTCCTCGTCCTTGACCAGGTCCGTCCCCATCAGCAAGGCGTCCCCGGGCGAGAGCATCGCCCGGACCGACGCCAGGAACACGGCCCGCTCCGGCGGCAGGAGATTGCCGACCGTCCCCCCGAGGAACACCACCAGCCGCGGCCCGGGGCTCGGCGGAAGATGCAGCGGCTTCGTGAAGTCCGCCAGCAGCGCGTGCACCCGCAGCCCCGGATGCTCCGCCAGCAGCGTCTGCGCCGCCCCCGACAGGGCGCTCTCGCTCACGTCCACCGGGATGTACGTGTCCAGGGCGGGCATCGCCTCGATCAGGTGCCGGGTCTTCTCCGAGGACCCGGAGCCCAGCTCCACCAAGGTGCGGGCCCCGCTCACCGCGGCGATCTCCTGGGCCCGCGCCAACAGGATCTCCCGCTCCGCCCGCGTCGGGTAGTACTCGGGCAACCGGGTGATCTCCTCGAACAGTTCACTGCCGCGGGCGTCGTAGAACCACTTGGGCGGCAGCACCTTGGGGGAGTGCGTCAGCCCGTGCAGGACGTCGGCGCGCAGCGCCCTGTCGGCGGCGTGCTCGTCGAGCGTGCGGGTCAGCTGGAAGTCACTCACTGGAAGGTCTCCTTGAGCGGGGTCAGGTCGACCCGTGTGCGGTCGGCGGTCAGCAGGGTCCGGTCGGGCACCTCACACCAGCGGGGATCGTCGTCGTAGGGCTCCGACGCCACGACCGTGCGCCTGCCCGGGGCGTCGACCAGGTACCAGAGCGAATCGCCCCAGGCCGTCGCCGCGATGCCCGCGCCGTCGGTCAGCAGCAGGTTCAGCCGGGAACCGGGCGCGGCCCCGGAGAGCTCCCGCACGGGCTCGGCGAGCGCCGTGCCGAGATCGTCCCCCCGGCGCAGCCGGTGCAGCACCAGCGCCCAGATCAGCGCCGAGTCCGTCGTCGCCGTCAGCGACAGCAACTCCTCGGCAGGCAGCGCGGCAGCGAGCCCGGCCACCGCCCGCGGCCAGTCCCGCACCGCTCCGTTGTGGCTGAACAGCCACGGCCCCGCCGCGAATGGGGCCGCCGCGGCCTCCCCGTCCGCCGTGAACAGCGTGGCATCCCGTACGGCAGCCAGTGCGGCCGAACTGCGCACCACCCGGACCAGATCGGCGAAGTTCAAGTCCCCCCAGATCGGCCCGGGCCGCCGGTAGCGGGCCGGGACCGGATCGCCCTCGGCGTACCAGCCGACACCGAAGCCGTCCGCGTTGACGGTTCCGTGCCGCTGCCGGCGAGGCTCCCAGGCCTGCCGGACGATCGAGTGCTCCGGTTCGATCAGCAGTCGCCCCAGCGGTACCTCAGGCCCTATGTAGGCCAGGTGACGGCACATCAGAGGTCCCTCGCGGTCCGGAAGCCGGAGAAGATCTGCCGGCGCACCGGCAGGTCCCAGTTGCGGAAGGTGCCCCGGCAGGCCACCGGATCCACCGCGAACGAACCGCCGCGCAGCACCTTGTGCTCCGGGCCGAAGAACACCTCGGAGTACTCGCGGTACGGGAAGGCCCGGAAGCCGGGATACGGCAGGAAATCGGAGGCCGTCCACTCCCACACGTCGCCGATCAGCTGCCGCACCCCCAGCGGGGAGGCCCCGGCCGGGTAGCTGCCCGCCGCAGCCGGGCGCAGATGGCGCTGGCCCAGGTTGGCGTGGACCGGGGTCGGGTCGGCATCACCCCACGGGTAGCGGGTCGAGCGGCCGGTGGCCGGATCGAAGCGGGCGGCCTTCTCCCACTCCGCCTCCGTGGGCAGCCTGCGCCCGGCCCAGCGGGCGTACGCGTCGGCCTCGTACCAGCTGACGTGCAGAACCGGTTCCTCATCGGGCACCGGCTCGGTCACCCCGAAGCGGCGGCGCAGCCACTGGCCCGCCTCCCGGCGCCAGAACAGCGGCGCCTCGATCCCGTGCCGGTGGATCTGCTCCCAGCCCTCGGGAGCCCACCAGCGCTCGTCGCGGTAGCCGCCGTCCGCGATGAACGCCTGGTAGGCGGCATTGGTCACCGGAACCGTGTCGATCCAGAACGCAGCGGTGTCCCGGGTGTGCGCGGGCCGCTCGTTGTCCAGCGACCACGGCTCGGCGGAGGTACCCATCGTGAACGGGCCTCCCGGCACGAGGACTTCGGACACCGCGGGCCCCGGGCCGGCCGGCGGCTCCGGATCGGGGGCGGTCAGCACCGGAGCACCGCGCCTCAGCTGATGGGTGATCAGCATCGTCTCGTCGTGCTGCTGCTCGTGCTGCGCGATCATCCCGAACGCGAACGCCGAGTCGAGCAGCGCCGTACCCTCCAACGGAGTGCGTTCCAGCAGGTCGAAGACCCGGCCGCGCACCTCGGCGGTGTACCGGCGGGCCTCCACCGGACCCAGCAGCGGCAGCTTCGGCCGCTCGGAGCGGGGATGCTCGAACGCATCGTAGAGCGGGTCGATCTCGGGCCGCATGGACGCGCGGCCGGCGACCTTCCGAAGGAGCCAGAGCTCCTCCATGTTCCCGATGTGCGCGAGGTCCCACACCAACGGGGACATCAGCGGGGAGTGCTGGGCGGTCAGGTCCTCGTCGGTCACCGCGTCGGTGAGCGCGGCCGTACGGGCGCGGGCCGCGGTCAGCGCCGCGAGCGCCCGCTCCCGCAGGTCCTGCGGCGACCGGCCGGGACGAAGGGAGGTGGTCACGGGCGTACCCCCGTTCCGGTCAGCTGCCGGTCGAGGTCATCGGCCGGACAGCGGCCCCGCAGGACGAACCGCTCGGTGAACGTCCCGACCACGTCCTGCACGTGCCTGCTCGCCCCCAGCCGGGGCAGCGCCGTCGCGGCGGCCCGGAAACAGGCGGCGGCGGCCGAACGCAGCGCCGGATCGGCCAGGCCGTGCCGGGCGGCCGACAGCCAGAGGGGATTGCGCGGCGCGGGCTGCGAACCGTACGTGTCCGCCAGCGACTTGGCCACGCGGTAGGCCGTCTCGGCGGCCTCCGGGTCGTCGAACAGCGCGTGCACCACGGCCACCGGGACGAGCCAGCCGTCGTCGCCGGGCTGCGCGTCGATCATCCGCAGCTCCAGGTGGCCACGTGGACGCACCGGCGGGAAGAGGGTGGTCAGGTGGTACTCCAGGTCCTCGACGGTCGGCGGCCGCAGGCCACCGCCCGCCTGCCCGCGGCCGGCCCGCCCGCCGCCGACTTGCCCGCTGCCGGCCCGCCCGCGTACGGGGTCCGGCGCGGACGAGAACGGCCCGTCGGCGCCGTCGCCGCCGTCGTCGCCGAGGCGCAGCCAGTCGCGGAAGGTCAGCCCCCGGGGGACCCGCCACGGCCCGCCGTCGGGCGACCGTACGCACATCACCTCCGTGTCCAGCGCCTGCCGGGCCCACCCGGCCCGGGGCACCGCCTCCAGCGGAGGGGCCAGCGCGCGCATGCGGTCGAGATCACCCCAGATGCCCTGGCGGGCACACCGCCATCCGGCGTACGGGCCCTCGTGGGCCGGGGAGTTGGCGAACGCGGCCACGAGAACGGCGCCCAGCAGGTGCGCCAGCCGCCAGCGCCGCCCGTACCCGAGCGGGCCCGGCTCCTCGTACCCGGCGTCCACGCAGACCTGCACGGAGGCGGAGGAGCACATCATGGCGCGCCCGGCGGGGCCGATCCGGTCGAAGTAGGTCTCCATCGCGTCGTAGCGCGGGCTGCTCAGCAGCCGGCGCAGCGGCCGGCGCGGGTCCTGGCCGAGCCCCCGCAGGACCAGCCCCTGCGCGCGCAGGGCGGCCCGTACGGCGGTGAGGTCGGCCTGCAGTCCGTCCACGCAGCCGGAGAGCGAGGAGGCGGGCGCGGAGCTGAGCTCCAGCTGCCCGCCCGGCTCGATGCTGAGCCGGGAGCACAGCGGCAGGGCGGCGGCCGCGTCGTGCGCGGCGGTCAACCGCTCGGCGGCCAGGGGCGCCCCCGGCCGCTCGGCGTCCAGTACGAACCATTCGAGCTCGGCACCCAGGACGCGGGGCGGGCCGGTCTTGAAACAGATGCCGTGGACCAGGTCCTCGGCGGCCGCCTCGGTGATCCTGCGCGAGGCATCCGGGGCGGGCGGGGTCGGCGGGGCTTGAGGGGCGGGTGGGGCCTGCGGAGCGGATGAGTCCTGTGGCATGGCCGGGTCTCCTGCCGTCGATGATGACTTGACCATGCCTACCCGTCCTCGCCGGGTGCTCAAAGACCGTGATCGAGCCCCTGTACGGAAAATGTCTGGCCCCCACCGATCCGTGCTGCCGATGATGGCCAGGTGAGCAGCAGATTGCGCGAGATCGCGCGGGAGAACGCGACGATCATGGCGACCGGCGGATACCGGACGCGGTCGGGACGGCACATCTCCCTCGCCGCCGCCCTGGCGGAAGCCAAGGCCGGAACCAGGATATATGGGCCAAACCAGGTCATTCCAGACGAAAGCACCCCCGTGGGGGCCGGGCGGACCACCGTCGAGGTCACCGCCGAGAGCAGCACGATCGCAGCGCGTAGGCTCACCGCCGATGGCCGGAAACCGACCTCGGTGGCGGTGCTGAACTTCGCCTCGGCCAGAAATCCCGGGGGCGGCTACGTCCGCGGGGCCAAGGCCCAGGAGGAGGCGCTGTGCCGCGCCTCGGCGCTGTACGAGACCCTGCTGCAGGCTCCCGAGTACTACGAGGTCCACCGCGCAGGACGCAGCACTTTCTACACCGACCGGGTGATTCACTCGCCCGGCGTGCCCGTCTTCCGCGATGACCGGGGTGAGCTGCTGGAGGAGCCGTTCCGCGTCGGCTTCCTCACCTCTCCGGCCCCGAACGCGGGCACCATCCGCCGCCAGGAGCCGGAGCGCGCCGCCGAGATCCCGGCGGCCCTCGCCCGGCGCGCGGAACGCGTCCTGGAGACGGCCGCCCTGCACGGCTACTCGCGTCTGGTGCTCGGGGCCTGGGGCTGCGGGGTGTTCCGCAACGACCCCACCGAGGTCGCGGAGGCCTTCCGGGCACTGCTGGCCGGGCGCTTCAGCGGGGTCTTCGAGCACGTGGTGTTCGCGGTGCTCGACCGCAACCCGGGGACCCGGGAGGCGTTCGAGGGGGTGTTCGGGGGAGGGGGTGGGGAGGGGTGAGTGGGGGTGGGGTGGTGTGGGTGAGTGGGTGGGGGTGGTGGGGGCTTGAGAGGGCGTTCTTTCGATCCGCTACTGCCAGCCGTAGCGCTCCTGCAGCCTCTTCACCACCAGCTGGAAGCGCCCCCGGTCCAGCGCGCACGCCTCGCGCCGCATGCCCGCCTCGTGCACGCGCAGCACCCGGTCCACGTCCACCCATGACTCCCGCCCGGCGCTGTCCCAGGGACCGGTCCCGATCGGCACCCATTCGCGGTCGTTGTCGTGCCGCTTGCTGGACAGCTGCACGGCCAGCAGCGTGTGCCCGCCCGGCTCCCGCGCGACGACCAGCACCGGCCGGTCCTTGCCGCGGCCGTCGTTCTCCTCGTACGGAACCCACGTCCACACGATCTCGCCGGGATCGGGATCGCCGTCGGGGTCCGGGGCGTACGAGGTCTCCACCGGCCCGATGGCGTGCGGATCGGCCTCGATGGTGGCGGTGACCCCGTACCGGCCGGGCTGCTCGATGTGGTCCTTGGCGTTGCCGCGGTGTGAAAGTGCCGTCATTGGGTGGACCCTACTGGGTCTTGTGGCTTCGGTGGCGGGGCCCGGCGGGCGGGGGCGGTAGGCGGGGCGGGGGCTTCGGGGGGCGGGATGCCCGCACCCGGCGTCGGAGGAGGTTCGGGGGCGTCCCGTCAGTCCACTGTCCTTCCGTGTCGTGCCGGGCCGTCAAGGGCGCTCTCTTCGTTCGCGTCGCTTCGCGATGGCCTTCGGCCACCCTTGACCGCCCGCCCCGCCCCGGAAAGACAACAGACTGCCGGGAAGCCCCCGAGGAATGGCCGGGGGGACAGATGGACATACGGGCCCATCAGCGATGCCCGGGCCGTCTCCCGCCGCCCGTTCCCCGTCCGGGGCCGATAGGCCCCTCTTCCGAGCCCAGCCCAGGTCAAGCCGCAGCCGAGACCAATGAGATGACCATCCGGCGCCGGGGGAGACCACCATCGCCCCAGATCGCTACGCGCTCCTCCCGGCATAGCGTCTGCGGCCCGTCTGGGGTTGCTCATAGGCGCGACAGATCGCTACACAGCCGATCCCGGCATGGCGTCCCCGGCCCGTCCGGGGTTGAGGGGACGAGACGACAGGCTCTTCAGCAGAGCAGCCAGGGAAGCGGGGGCCAGGGCAGCAAGGGCAACGAAGCCCCTCACGGGCCGCCCACTGACCGCACTCTGGGCCGAACCAAGCAACCTTCGGGGCCCTTCGGGCCCCCTCGGGTCCTCAACAGGGCCCTCAGTGCGCATCTGAGAGTGGGCAGAGGCCCGGAAGGAGCCGGATGCCAGACTTTTCGTCATCACGCGCAGTCAAAGGCCCACTCGCCGCCCAACGACCGCCAAACCGGGACAAACCATCCGCCGGCGCATGACTGGCCTCATGACTGCTACCCATGGCGGCCACCCCAGCCCCAGACGGGCCGCGGACGCCAAGCCGAGACCGGCTGTGTAGCGATCTGTCGCGCCTATGAGCAACCCCGGACGGCCGCCAGCCGCTATGCCGGGAGGAGCGCGTAGCGATCTGGGGCGCTGGTGGCCCCGATCCGCCCCGGATGGTCATCTCATTGGTCTCGGCTGCGGCTTGACCCGGCCGGGGCCCGGAAAAGGGGCATATCGGCCCCGAATGGGGAACGGGCGACGGGAAACGGCCCCTGCATCGCTGACGGCCCATATGTCCATCTGTCCCCCGGCCATCCTTCGGGGGCTTCCCGGCAGTCTGTTGTCTTTCCGGGGCGGGCCGGGCGGTCAAGGGTGGCCGAAGGCCATCGCGAAGCGACGCGAACGAAGAGAGCGCCCTTGACGG
>NZ_JBEXRC010000020.1:0-125555 GCF_040612915.1 Streptomyces sp. NPDC006326
GTCCGGCCCCGACCCGTCGGCCGCCGCCGACGGGCCGCCGACGCCGAGCCCGCCCACCCTCGACTACGTGCACCCCCGCCGCCGCCGGACCACCGCGGAGGCGCCGGAGCCCGCGCCCCGGGCCCCCGAAGCCCCCGGGCCCGGCGAGGCACCGCGCCCCGTCGCCGGTGACGCCAGCGGCTGGTCCATGGAGGAGCGGCTCTACAACCAGGTCTGGGGCATGTTCGAGGACCTGGCCCGGACGGTCGCCGCCTACCGGAGCGCCTGCGACTTCGCCGACTCCCGGATGGACCGGGAGCTGGACGAGGTCCTGTCCGACCCCCGCCACCGCCTCGCGGGCTCCGGCAACGCCGCCCGCGACGAGGCCCGGGCCCGCCGTGACGAGCTCGTCGCCCGGGCGCAGGCCGTGCTCGACCGGGACCTCGCCCAACTGGCCGCCGAGTCCGAGGTGGTCGAGCCCGCGCTGCCGACCGCGTACGCCCGCTGGGCCAATCCCGTCTGGCACGGCCGGGGAGTGCCCCAGGAGGAGCCGCTGGCCCTGCGCCTGGGGGACCTGCACCTGCCGGAGCGGCCCGCGCTGCGCATCCCCATGCTGGTGCGCCTCCCGCTGGAGCGCGGTCTCTGGATCGACAACGGCCGCACCGGCTCGGAGGCCGCGATGGCCATGGACACCGACCGGCTGCGCCGGACGGCCATGGACATGGCCGTCGCGCACGCGGTCCGGCTGCTCGCCGTCCACCCCGGCGACCGGTACGCGGTCCACGTCATCGACGCGGCCGGGGCCGGGGCCGCCTCACTGGCTCCGCTCGTACGCGCCGGGGTGCTGGCCGGGCCGCCCGCCTCCGGCGCCGCGGCGGTCACGCAGACCCTCGCGCAGCTGACCCGGCGGGTGGACCTCGTACAGATGGCGCTGCGGGCCGGAGCCCCCGAGGACCTGCCGCCGGACGTGGACACGGCCGAACAGCTCCTGATCGTGCACGACTTCCCGCACGGCTTCGACGACCGGGCCGTCACACAGCTGCGGTACCTGGCCGACGAGGGTCCGGCCGTCGGCGTACACCTGCTGATGGTCGCGGACCGGGACGAGGCCTCGGCGTACGGCCCGCTGCTCGACCCGCTGTGGCGCTCCCTGATGCGGCTGTCGCCGGTCCCGGACAACCACCTCGCCGACCCGTGGGTCGGTCATGCCTGGACCTTCGAACCGGACCTGCCGCCGCAGGGCAGCCAGGTCCTGGAGCAGACGCTGGAGAGGATCGCAGCGGCCCGCCGCCAGGCCCGCCCATGACCATTCCTTGGCGTTCCCTTTACCTTTTCCGCCTCTGACGGGTACCCTGGCCGTGCGGAGGGGAGTATTCCTGCTTTCCTGCACGGCGCGCCCGTCAATACGGACCACTCGGTCACATGCACCGCAGTCGGTCCCGGGGCGTCGGCCCGCGGCCCCAGCGGCCCGGGTGGAAGAGACCTCCGGCAGCGATGACGCTGACCTGTGTGCCGAGCCATCCGCCGGAGGCGTGAAAAGTGGACGTTTCGTTGAACCTCTGGGTGCTGACCATTCTCGGTCTGGGCATCCTGATCGGCGCCGATTTCTTCATCGGCCGCAAACCGCACGACGTATCGATCAAGGAAGCGGGCACCTGGACGGTCGTCTGGATCGTCCTCGCCGCCCTCTTCGGTCTCGGCCTGCTGTTCTTCGGCAACGGCCAGGCCTCCCAGGAGTTCTTCGCGGGCTTCATCACCGAGAAGTCCCTGAGCGTGGACAACCTCTTCGTCTTCGTCCTGATCATGGCGAAGTTCTCGGTGCCCTCCCAGCTCCAGCAGCGGGTGCTGCTCGTGGGCGTGCTGATCGCCCTCGTCCTGCGCGCGATCTTCATCGCCGCCGGAGCCGCGATCATCACCACCTTCTCCTGGGTGTTCTACCTCTTCGGCGCCTTCCTGATCTACACCGCCTGGAAGCTCATCCAGGAGGCCCGCAAGGGCGAGGAGGAAGAGGAATTCGAGGAGAACCGCCTCCTCAAGTCCATCGAGAAGAAGTTCGGCGTCGCGGACCGCTACCACGGGACCAGGCTCTTCATCCGGAACAACGGCAAGCGCATCCTGACCCCGCTGATGGTGGTCATGCTGGCCATCGGCACCACCGACGTGCTGTTCGCCCTGGACTCGATCCCCGCGATCTTCGGCCTCACCCAGGACCCGTACATCGTCTTCACCGCCAACGCCTTCGCCCTGATGGGCCTGCGCCAGCTGTACTTCCTCATCGGCGGCCTGCTCCAGAAGCTGGTCCACCTCAGCTACGGCCTGTCCGTCATCCTCGGCTTCATCGGCGTCAAGCTGGTGCTGCACGCCCTGCACGAGTCGGGCGTCCACGTACCGCAGATCTCCATCCCGGTCTCCCTCGGCGTCATCTGCGGCGTCCTGGTGATCACCACCCTCACCAGTCTGCGGGCCTCCAGGAAGCAGGCGGCCGCCGAGGCCGCCGCCCGCTCGGAGAGCATCGGCGCCTGATCCGCACACGGCCCGAGGGCCGTGCGCTACACGGGGGCGGCCGCTTCGGCCGCCCCCGCTTCCGTCCCCGCCCCCGGACCCCTGCGCGGCCGGACGACCGCGGGGTTGGTCTCCGGCAGGAGCGCGAAGCAGCCCAGGCTCAGCACGGACAGGCCGCTCAGGTACAGGGCCACGCCCCACGGCGGACCCGAACCGTCCGCCAGCGCCGTCGCCACGATCGGGGTCAGCGCCCCGCCCAGCACCCCGCCCAGGTTGTAGCCGACGGCCGCGCCCGTACAGCGGATCCGCGGGGCGTACAGCTCCGGCAGGTACGCACCCACCACGGCGAAGGTGGTCACCATGCCCAGCAGGCCGCCCAGGAAGCCCATCGTCATCAGCAGCGGATCCGTGGTGCGCAGCAGCGCGACGAAGGGGAACATCCACACCGCGCACATCGCGCAGCCGGCCAGGCACAGCGGCTTGCGCCCGTACCGGTCGCCCAGCACGGCCGCGAGCGGGGTCACCGTGGCCTTGAGCACGACGGCGGCCATGATGCAGGCCAGCATCACGGTGCGGTCCACCTCAAGGTGTTCGGTGGCGTACGCGAGGGACCAGGTGGTGACCGCGTAGAAGACGGCGTACCCGGAGGCGAGGGCCCCACCGGTCAGCAGGAGCAGCCGCCAGTGTCCGCGGACCACCTCGGACAGCGGGGCGTCGGCGCGCCGCCCGGTCTCCGCGAGCGCGCGGAACTGCGGGGTCTCCTCCACCGAGCGGCGCAGCCACAGCCCGGCCAGGGCCAGCAGCCCGGCGGCCCAGAACGGCACCCGCCAGCCCCAAGAGGTGAACTGCCCGTCGGTGAGGGCCGCGGACAGCGCCAGGATCATGCCGTTGGCCAGCATGAAGCCCACGGGTGGCCCGATCTGGGGGAAGCTCGCCCAGAGCCCGCGCCGGTGCTCGGGGGCGTGCTCGGCCGTCAGCAGCACGGCCCCGCCCCACTCGCCGCCGAGGCCGAGTCCCTGCAGGAAGCGGAGCAGGAGCAGCAGGAGGGGCGCGGCCGCCCCGATCGAGGAGTACGTCGGCACGCAGCCGACCCCCACGGTGGCGAGGCCGGTCAGCAGCAGGGAGACGAGCAGGACCGGGCGGCGGCCGTAGCGGTCGCCGACGTGTCCGAAGAGCGCGGAGCCCAGCGGGCGGGCGAGGAAGCCGATGCCGAAGGTGCCGAAGGCGGCGAGGGTCCCGGCCAGCGGGGAGAACGAGGGGAAGAAGAGCGGGCCGAGCACGAGGGCGGCGGCCGTGCCGTAGACGAAGAAGTCGTAGAACTCGATGGCCGTTCCGGCGAGCGAGGCCAGGGCCAGCCGGGCCATCGACGGGGACGGGGGCGGCGATGGCGGTGGCGGCTGCGATGACGGCGCCGGGGCAGGGGCGGGGTCGTGGTGCATGGTGCAGCAACTACCCCGCCCCACACCCGAGGGACGTGCGTTCGGTCATCTTCGACCGGAAGGAGTGCACTCCTCCGCGGAGTTGACCGGAGGGCGACCGGCCGGGGACCGTCCGGCGCTCGGCCGGACCGGGACTACCAGCCCCGCTCGCGCCACTCGGCCAGGTGCGGGCGCTCGGCGCCGAGGGTGGTGTCGTTGCCGTGCCCCGGGTACACCCACGTCTCGTCCGGCAGCTGCTCGAACAGCTTGTGCTGCACGTCGTCGATGAGGCTCGCGAAGGCCTCCGGGTCCCCCCACGTGTTGCCGACGCCGCCCGGGAAGAGGCAGTCCCCGGTGAAGACGTGCGGGTGCCCGTGCGGGTCGTCGTAGACCAGCGCGATCGAGCCCGGGGTGTGTCCGACCAGGTGGCGGGCGGTCAGGGTGACCCGCCCCACCGTGATCGTGTCGCCGTCCGCCACCGGCACGTCGGTGGGCACCGGGATGCCCTCGGCGTCGAAGGCGCCGGCGTACGTCCGGGCGCCGGTCGCGTCGACCACCTCCCGGAGCGCGCCCCAGTGGTCGCCGTGGCGGTGGGTGGTGACCACCGAGGCGATGCCGTCGTCCCCGATCAGCTGCAGCAGCGTGTGCGCCTCGGCGGCTGCGTCGATCAGCAGCTGTTCGCCGGTGGCCCGGCAGCGCAGCAGGTAGGCGTTGTTGTTCATCGAGCCCACCGCGACCTTGGAAATCATCAGGTCCGAGAGTTCATGCACGTCGGCCGGACCGCCGACCTTGACCGCTCCGCTGTACGTCATGTCGTGATCCTAGAGCGCCGGGAGGGCGGGCAGGGCTCCGCCCGCGGTGGTCAGCGAGGCGCCCTTGTCACCGCGGCCGGCCAGCCAGGCCAGCAGCCCGGCCGCCGGGCCGGAGACGGTGACGACGGGGTCCCCGGCGGCGCCGGTCCGCCAGGTGCGGCCGTCCGTCGCGGTCAGGGCGGTGGCGGGGACCTCGGGGCGCCCGGCCCAGCGGTCGGCGAGAAAGGCGATCTCGCGCGCGGTGAACTCCTCCGGCAGGTCGTCGAGCCCGTAGCCGATGTCCAGGTCGACGTGGTGCAGCTCCACCTCCACGAGCCGGCGGAACGGCACGTTGGAGGCGAGGTCGGTCACACCGTTGCGGAGCTCGACGGTCCGCGACCAGTCCTGGGGGGCGTCCGCGACGGCCTGGAAGCCGTCCGCGGAATTCCGTACGTCCTCCAGCTGTTCCACCAGAGTCCGGCCGGCATCGCGCTCGATGTCCGCGTCGCGGGCCTCACCGCTCTCGTACATCGGTCGGCCCTCCAGGACATTGACGAGGGCGTCCGCGTTGCGTGCGAGGTGGGCCAGGATGTGGCCGCGGGTCCAGCCGGGCAGGTGTGACTCCCCGGCCAGGGCGGCGTTGTCCAGTTTCGCGGCCGCGGTCAGCAGCCGGTCCGTGGCTTCACGTACAGATCGCAGGTCGTGCACATGATCAGTCATGGGACGAGCCTAGTGGGCCCGGGGCGCCGGCCACCCGATCGGGTGAAGCCGTCCCGGGCGTGCCGTAAATCGAATGCGCGTGCTATACGCTCGTAAGTCAAGCACCACCCCACCGCAGAGGCGCCCCCCATACCCTGGGACGGGGGCCCGTGCCCCCCGCTCTCTCAAGAAAGGTGCGGACCGGCGTGACCGACCGTCTCATCGTTCGTGGCGCTCGCGAGCACAACCTCAAGAACGTCTCGCTCGACCTGCCCCGCGACTCCCTCATCGTCTTCACCGGACTCTCCGGGTCGGGCAAGTCCTCCCTGGCCTTCGACACGATCTTCGCCGAGGGCCAGCGCCGCTACGTCGAGTCGCTCTCGTCGTACGCCCGCCAGTTCCTGGGGCAGATGGACAAGCCCGACGTCGACTTCATCGAGGGCCTCTCCCCGGCCGTCTCGATCGACCAGAAGTCGACCTCGCGCAACCCGCGCTCGACCGTCGGCACCATCACCGAGGTCTACGACTACCTCCGCCTGCTCTTCGCGCGCATCGGCAAGCCCCACTGCCCCGAGTGCCGCCGCCCGATCTCGCGGCAGTCGCCGCAGGCGATCGTCGACAAGGTGCTCGCGCTCCCGGAGGGCAGCCGCTTCCAGGTGCTCTCGCCGCTGGTGCGCGAGCGCAAGGGCGAGTTCGTCGACCTCTTCTCCGACCTCCAGACCAAGGGCTACAGCCGGGCGCGGGTGGACGGCGAGACGATCCAGCTGTCCGAGCCGCCCACGCTGAAGAAGCAGGAGAAGCACACCATCGAGGTGGTCGTCGACCGCCTCACGGTCAAGGAGAGCGCCAAGCGCCGGCTCACCGACTCGGTGGAGACCGCCCTCGGCCTCTCCGGCGGCATGGTGATCCTGGACTTCGTCGACCTCGCCGAGGACGACCCCGAGCGTGAGCGGATGTACTCCGAGCACCTCTACTGCCCGTACGACGACCTCTCCTTCGAGGAGCTGGAGCCGCGCTCCTTCTCCTTCAACTCGCCCTTCGGTGCCTGCCCCGAGTGCACGGGTATCGGTACGCGCATGGAGGTGGACCCGGAGCTGATCGTCCCGGACGAGGAGAAGTCCCTCGACGAGGGCGCGGTCTCCCCGTGGTCGCTCGGGCACACCAAGGACTACTTCCAGCGGCTGATCGGCGCGCTCGCCGGCGAGCTGGGCTTCCGTACGGACATCCCGTGGGCCGGGCTGCCGGCGCGCGCGAAGAAGGCACTGCTGTACGGGCACCGGACGCAGATCGAGGTCCGCTACCGCAACCGGTACGGGCGGGAGCGGGCCTACACCACGGCCTTCGAGGGCGCCGTGCCGTTCGTCAAGCGGCGGCACGCGGAGTCCGAGAGCGACGCGAGCCGCGAGCGCTTCGAGGGCTACATGCGCGAGGTGCCGTGTCCGACCTGTGAGGGCACCCGGCTCAAGCCGATCGTGCTCGCGGTGACGGTGATGGAGAAGTCCATCGCCGAGGTCGCCGCGATGTCGATCAGCGAGTGCGCGGAGTTCCTGGGACAGCTGCGGCTCGACGCCCGGGACAAGAAGATCGCCGAGCGGGTCCTCAAGGAGGTCAACGAGCGGCTGCGCTTCCTCGTGGACGTCGGCCTGGACTACCTCTCGCTGAACCGCGCCGCGGGGACCCTGTCGGGCGGCGAGGCCCAGCGCATCCGGCTGGCCACGCAGATCGGCTCGGGCCTGGTGGGCGTGCTGTACGTGCTCGACGAGCCCTCCATCGGCCTGCACCAGCGGGACAACCACCGGCTGATCGAGACGCTGGTGCGGCTGCGCGACATGGGCAACACCCTGATCGTGGTCGAGCACGACGAGGACACCATCAAGGTGGCCGACTGGGTCGTGGACATCGGTCCGGGCGCGGGCGAGCACGGCGGCAAGGTCGTGCACAGCGGCTCGCTGAAGGAGCTGCTGAAGAACGGCGAGTCGATGACCGGGCAGTACCTGTCCGGCAAGCGGTCCATCGCGGTCCCGGACGTACGCCGTCCGGTGAACGGGGACCGCAGGCTCACCGTCCACGGCGCCAAGGAGAACAACCTGCGGGACATCGACGTGTCCTTCCCGCTGGGCGTGCTCACGGCGGTCACCGGCGTGTCCGGCTCCGGCAAGTCCACGCTGGTCAACGACATCCTCTACACGCACCTGGCGCGCGAGCTGAACGGCGCCCGGTCGGTGCCGGGGCGGCACACCCGGGTGGACGGGGACGACCTGGTCGACAAGGTCGTGCACGTCGACCAGTCGCCGATCGGACGCACGCCGCGATCGAACCCGGCGACGTACACCGGTGTCTTCGACCACGTGCGCAAGCTCTTCGCCGAGACGATGGAGGCGAAGGTGCGCGGCTACCTGCCGGGCCGCTTCTCCTTCAACGTGAAGGGCGGCCGGTGCGAGAACTGCTCCGGCGACGGCACGATCAAGATCGAGATGAACTTCCTGCCGGACGTGTACGTCCCCTGCGAGGTGTGCCACGGCGACCGGTACAACCGGGAGACGCTGGAGGTCCACTACAAGGGCAAGTCCATCGCGGAAGTGCTGAACATGCCGATCGAGGAGGCGCTGGACTTCTTCGAGGCCGTGCCGACGATCGCGCGGCACCTGCGGACCCTGAACGAGGTGGGCCTGGGGTACGTGCGGCTCGGCCAGTCGGCGCCGACACTGTCCGGTGGTGAGGCGCAGCGCGTGAAGCTGGCCTCGGAGCTCCAGAAGCGGTCGACGGGGCGGACGGTGTACGTCCTGGACGAGCCGACGACCGGTCTGCACTTCGAGGACATCTCGAAGCTGATCAAGGTGCTGTCCGGGCTGGTGGACAAGGGGAACTCGGTGATCGTCATCGAGCACAACCTCGACGTCATCAAGACGGCGGACTGGGTCATCGACATGGGTCCCGAGGGCGGCTACGGCGGCGGTCTCGTGGTGGCCGAGGGTACGCCGGAGCAGGTCGCGGCGGTGGGCGCCAGCCACACGGGCAAGTTCCTGCGGGACATCCTGGGCGCGGACCGGATCTCGGACGCGGCCCCGGTGGTTCCGGCGGCCCGGAAGCGGACCACGGCCAAGAAGGCCGCGGCCGCCCCGGCCAAGAAGGCGACGGCGCGGGCCCGCAAGGCCTGACGCCCGCAGGGCCTGGCGACCGCAAGGCCTGACGCGCAGGGCCCGACCGCTGCAGCGGGGCGTGACCGCGCAGCGAGGCGCCGCCCGCCGGAACCCGGCGGGCGGCGTCCTGCGGGGCTGTCCCCCGACCAGTCCCGCAGGCGCAGTCGGCCGGGCGGCGGCGGGCTCCGCCGCGGGCCGCGCGCGTCAGGCGGCTACGCCCACCGCGTGGTGGAGGGTCGAGGGGTCCGTCAGGGACTTCAGGAGGGCGTCCGCGACGTCCGCTCGGGCGATGACCCGGCCGCCCGGCACGTTCGCCCCGACCACCCTGCGGTAGCGGCCGGTGCCCGGCCGGTTCAGCAGGCGCGGCGGCCGGATCACCGTCCACTGGGTGCCGCTCGCCCGGATCGCCGCCTCCATCACCGCCAGATCCGCGTACAGGTCCCGCAGGGCCCTGCGCAGCAGCGGAAGGAAGACCTTCCGGCTGAACCACCCGTCGTCCGCCACGTCCGGCCCCACCGGCGCCGCGCTGACCGCCGCGAGGCGGCTCACGCCGGCCCGGTCCATGGCGCTCACGATGGCCCGTACCGCCGGCCCGGTGACCGGAGCCAGCCGTGCCTGCTTGTTGCTCGGCGCTCCCAGCGCCGAGATCACCGCCGACCGGCCCGAGAGGACGGGGAGCAGGGCGTCCTCGTCCGTGAGGTCGGCGACGACCGCCACCCGGAGCCGGTCGTGTGCCGCCACTCCCAGCCGGGCGGGGTCCCGGACCACCGCCGTCACCTCGTGACCTGCGTCGAGCGCCTGGCGGACGACCTCGCGGCCTACGCCGCCCGAGGCTCCGAACACCGTGAGTTCCATGGCTGGGCTCCCGCCTCCCCGAAGGTGGGTGAGTATTTACTCACCATCGCTTGGCCCTAGAGTGAGTGAATGCTCACCTCGAAGTCAAGCCGTCCCACGCCTGAGCGGCTGCTCGACGCCGCCGAGAGGCTCATGCGCACCATCGGCCTGGCCAACACCACCACCAAGGCCATCGCCCGCGAGGCGGGCTGCTCGGAGGCCGCGCTCTACAAGTACTACGCGAACAAGGAAGAGCTGTTCGTACGGGTGCTCATGGAACGCACGCCCAACGCCGGACCGCTCATGGCCGAGCTCGTCGGGGACCACGCGGAGCGCTCCGTCGAGGACGGCCTCACCGCCATCGCCCGCCACGCCTCCCTGTTCTACGCGGACGCCATGCCCATGGCGGCCTCGCTCTTCGCCGAGCCCGCGCTGCTGACCCGGCACCGCGAGGGCGTCCAGCAGATCGGCACCGGGCCGCACGTCGTACGCGACGCCCTGACCGCGCACCTGCGCCGGGAGCAGGACCGCGGAAGGCTCCGCCCGGACGCCGCCCCCGCGGCCGCCGCCGCGCTGCTGCTCGGCGCCTGCTTCCAGCGGGCCTTCTTCCTGCACTTCTCCGGTGAGGAAGTGGTCCAGCCCGTCGAGGAGTTCGCGCCCGCCGTGGCCCGCACCCTGTGGGCCGCCCTCCGCTGAGCGGCCTGCCGGGCCGTACTCCTAGGCGCCGAGCTCCCGCGCGTACGGCGGCTCGGCGCCCGCCCGCGTGCAGGTCAGGGCTGCCGCGTGGGCGGCATGGGCCAGGACGCCGGGCCAGTCCACCGGGCCCGAGCGGCCGGGGGCGGCCAGCCGGTGCAGCAGCGCCGCGTTGACCGTGTCGCCCGCGCCGATCGTGTCGACCACCGCGACAGGGCGGGCGGCCGCCGTGTGCTCCGCGCCCTCCCGTGTCCGGACCGTCAGCCCCTCGCCGCCCCGGGTGAGCACCACCGCCGACGGCCCCGCCGCCAGCCAGTCCTCCACCCGGCCGCCCAGCCACCGGGCGTCCTCCTGCGACAGCTTGAGGACGGACACGTACGGCAGCCAGCCGCGGAACCGGGCCCGGTAGGCCTCCGGGTCGGGGATCAGCCCGGGCCGGATGTTGGGGTCGAGCAGGGTCAGCAGCCCGCGCCGCGACTCCCGGCGCAGCAGGGCCTCGTACGCGCTCGCGCCCGGTTCCAGCGCGAGCGAGCAGGTGCCGAGGGCCAGGGCGCGGGCGCTCGCGGGGAGCGCGTCGGGCAGGGTGAACAGCCGGTCCGCCGTCCCCTCCACGTAGAAGCCGTACGCCGCCGAGCCGTCCGGGGCCAGCGAGGGCACGGCGAGGGTGGTGGGCTCCGGACCGCGCTGGACCAGCGACAGGTCGACCCCGGCCGCCCGAAGCCCGGCCAGCAGGCTTTCCCCGAAGCCGTCCGTCGAGACCCTGGAGCAGAAGGCGACGTCCGCGCCGAGCCTGCCGAGCGCCAGCGCGGTGTTGTACGGCCCCCCGCCCGGCCGCGGCAGCAGCGCGCCCGGTGGCTGCGCCACGGGCACCAGGTCGATCAGGGCTTCTCCGCCGACGACGATCACGCGGGGGAAGCTATCCCATCGGCCGCCGGTATCGTCGGGTGGGCCCGGCCGAACACGAGCCGGCTGCCGCAGCCCGAACCAGGAGCACCGCATGTCCGCGTCGCCGTCCTCCCCCTCGCCCCACCGGGAGATACCCCCGGCCCGCCGTACCGTCCTCAAGGGCGCCGCCGCCCTCGTCGGGACGGCCGGCGCGGGAGCGGCGCTCGCGGCCTGCTCCCCCGAGGGCAACAGCGGATCCGGCTCCCCGGCGGTCCCCACCGCCCCGGTCGAGCTCGGGGCCGCATCGGAGGTGCCGGTCGGCGGCTCGAAGCTGTTCCGCGAGCGGAAGCTGGTCGTCAGCTGCCCCGCCGAAGGCCAGTACAAGGCGTTCAGCGCCCAGTGCACCCACGCCGGCTGCGTCCTGGACAAGATCGTCGAGGGGGAGGGCAACTGCCCGTGCCACGGCAGCCGCTTCGACGTGGCGACCGGCAAGGTCCTGCGCGGCCCGGCCGCCGACCCGCTGCCCGCCGTTCCCGTGAAGGCCGAGAACGGCAGGCTCATCGCCGGCTGACCCCCGCCGCGGTCTGTCGGCTAGGCCCAGTCCCAGGCGATGCCCAGGATCCCCCGCCTCACCGTCGGCTCCACCAGGTGCACCGCCCGGTGGCGCCCGCTCGGTGTCAGGTCGGCGATGCCTCTGGGCGGCGCCCCCGGCCCGGAGCGGCTGAAGCGCCGGCAGCGCACCGGCAGTGCCGCCTCGTCGAAGCGGACCTGGAGCACGTACTGCCCGCCGGTGTAGCTGAACCCGCGGACGTACTCGGTGCTGCGGCCGCCCGTGCCGTCCTCGAAGCCGTACCCGAAGAGGTAGGTGTCCCCGGCGCGCAGCCGGGCGTCGAAGAGCAGCTCGGCGACGAGGACCTCCGCCTCGCGGTGCCAGCGCACCCGGCCGGTGCGGCAGTTCTCGTGCGCCCGGACCCGCACCCGGGCCGGGTCGCACCCCGGGTCGCCGTGGTGCACGGCCAGGTAGCGGTCGACCCCGTCGCGGTGGGCCCGTACGACGTGCTGCGACTCGCGGCCCAGCAGCTCGCCGGCGCCGCCGATGCGCACCCGCTCGTGGTGGCCGACGGTGTGCAGGCCGCCGTCGGCGGGCAGATCCATGCCGGCCAGCAGCTCCTCCACGGCCGCCCCCACGCTGATCAGCGCCCGGTACGAGCGGGACGGCGGCCGTACCGCCTCCGGACCTGCGCCGGCCGCGGGTGCGGTCAGCAGCCGCAGCAGCGTGCCCGTGGGCAGTTCGAGGATCTGCTCCAGGGCCCGGACGGCCCGCAGGGACTCGGGGCGGCGCGGGCGGCGGGCGCCCTGCTGCCAGTAACTGAGGCTGGTCACCCCGACCTTGATGCCGCGGGCGGCGAGCCGGTGCTGGACGCGGTGCAGCGGCAGCCCGCGAGCGGTGAGCGCGGCGCGCAGCGCCAGATGGAAGGGCCCGGTGCGCAGCAGGTGCGCGATGTCCTCGGTGTTCGCCGCGCTCTGCCCCGTCGACCGCATCACGGCTCCTTCTGTGAACGTTCACGCGCGGTGGGACGCGAGGGTCTGCCGAGGGCGTCGGGGGTCCAGGTGAAAGGACGGCAGCCGTTCACACGGCGGTCCCACCATTCACACTGCAATGTCACCGCGTATTGAAGCGTGTTGACCTGATCGCGACAACACCTTGATGCTCCTCCTCAGCGTCCGGACGCGCTCCTCCATCCCCACTCCCCCCACGGGAGGAACGCGATGCGCAACCGAAACCGGCGGCTGTCCCTGGCCGCCGTCCTCACCGCCGTGCTCTTCGCCCTGCCCACCGCCACCGCCACCGCCGCCGGTGCCGGTACCGACTCCGCCCTGTCCGCCAAGCGCCTGGACATCACCATGCAGGCGCAGCAGAAGACCAACTGGTGCTGGGCCGCCGGCGGCAACACGATCGCCACGTGGTTCGGCCGCAACTACACCCAGAACCAGTTCTGCAACGCCGCCTTCAACCGCCAGCAGGGCTACGACTGCCCCAACAACCAGGCCACCCTGGGCAACGTCCAGACCGCCCTGAACTGGGCCGGGATCAGCCCCGGCTCGTACGTGAACGGCTGGCTGCGCTACAGCACCGTCCAGACCGAGATCGAGGCGAACCGCCCGGTCGAGACCCGGATCCAGTGGTCCAACGGCGGCGGCCACATGCACGTGATCTACGGCTACGACACCGCGAACAGCTGGGTCTACTGGGGCGACCCGTGGCCGTCCAGCGACCGCTACAACTGGGCCTCGCACGCCTGGTACGTGGACAACAGCACCTTCTCCTGGACCCACTCGCTCTACCGGATCGGGGCGTGAGCGCCATGACCGCGACCGTACGCACCGCCGCGGCCGTGCTCGCCGCGACCGCCGGCCTGGCCCTCGGCCTGACCCCGCAGGCCTCCGCCGCACCCGTGCCGCAGCCCCAGTCCGTCACCGCCGAGGCCCGGGCCGAGGCGGGCCGCGCGGCCGCCGCCCCCGACACCCTGGCCACCCTCTCCCGGTTCTTCGCCCGGGAGGGCAAGGTCGCGGTCACCGCGGCCCGGCCGCACACCGAAGGTGAGGCGGTCCCGGTCCACTACCTCTCCCCGGACTTCGTCGCGGGCAAGCCGGGCGCGTCCGTGGCCCGGCTGGAATTCCTCGCCACCAAGGCGGTCTCCTCCGACGGGCAGCAGGCCTCGCTGTGGACCGCCAGGACCGGGGCGGGCTGGCAGGTGGTGAACATCGCCACCGGCGACGACGAATTCCGCTACGCGCAGCTCGGCGCCGCGAAACTGCCGGGCGGCACGGTGTTCCGGGAGCCGCAGACCGACGCCTGGTACGTCGCCCGGGACAGCCGGGTCCTCCCGCTGGACGAGGACGCGGTACGGGCGGTGGGCGACGGCGGGACCACCCTCGCGGCGTACCGCTCCCGCGTGGTGAAGGCGTACGGGGACAAGCTCCCCGGCTCCGCCTACGCCGAGGCCGGCAAGGCCGGCGGCTACGCGGACCCGCAGGCCGCGGAGGCGCGGGGCGGCCTCCCGGTGACGGCCGGGGCCGCGGCCGGTGCGCTCGCGGCCGGGGCGCTGGGCGCGCTCGCCCTCCGCAGATCCCGCCGAGCCCTGACCTGACGCCCGGGCCCGGACCCCCGCGCCTCAATCGCCCTTCCGGCCGGCCGGTGCCGGGGTTGGGGCGGGGGGTCCGGTTGCCGGTGCGGCGCCGTTGCCGGGGGCCAGCCCCCGGACCCCCGCGCCTCAAACGCCGGCGAGGCTGGATTTGGCGGGCCCGTGCCGCGAGGTTGGGGGCAGGTTCATGGCTGGGGTGAGCAGGTCCGGTTGCCTGTGCGGCGCCGTTGCCGGGGGCCGGCCCCCGGACCCCCGCGCCTCAATCGCCGACGGGGCTGGATTTGGCGGGATGTGCCGGGCCTGTGTCTCGGATACCGGGGCTCTGGGCCGGGAGATGTGCGGGCGGGGTGGGGACACTGCGGTGGTGAGTCGAGGATGAGCGGTCACCGCCGGGTCAGGCCGTGACTCGGCCAGGATCCGCGAGCCGAGACGAACTTCCGGAGTGGCACCACCCCGCCACCCCACGCTCCCGCGCAACGACACCACACCCGGCGAAGCCGCCTCGCGCCCCCGCGCCCCGCCCGGCCCGGCTCAGGCCCGCACGAGGCGGTGCTGCCGGGTTGTCGGTTCCCGCAAGTAGGGTGTTGGCATGGCCGACCCTTCCAGTTACCGCCCCGAGCCGGGACAGGTGCCCGACTCCCCGGGGGTCTACAGGTTCCGCGACGAGCACCGCCGGGTGATCTACGTCGGGAAGGCCAAGAGCCTGCGCCAACGCCTGGCCAACTACTTCCAGGACGTCGCCGGCCTGCACCCCCGTACCGCCACGATGGTGACCACGGCCGCCTCCGTCGAGTGGACCGTCGTCTCGACCGAGGTCGAGGCGCTCCAGCTCGAATACTCCTGGATCAAGGAGTTCGACCCCCGGTTCAACGTGAAGTACCGGGACGACAAGAGCTACCCCTCCCTCGCCGTCACCATGAACGAGCAGTACCCGCGGGTCCAGGTCATGCGCGGCCCCAAGAAAAAGGGCGTGCGCTATTTCGGGCCGTACGCCCACGCCTGGGCGATCCGCGAGACCGTCGACCTGATGCTGCGGGTCTTCCCCGTCCGCACCTGCTCCGCCGGGGTGTTCAAGCGTTCCGCCCAGATCGGCCGCCCCTGCCTGCTCGGCTACATCGGCAAGTGCTCCGCGCCCTGCGTCGGCCGGGTCACCCCCGAGGAGCACCGGGAACTGGCCGAGGACTTCTGCGACTTCATGGCCGGCCGCACCGGCACCTACCTCTCCCGCCTTGAGAAGCAGATGCACGAGGCCGCCGAGGAGATGGAGTACGAGAAGGCCGCCCGGCTGCGCGACGACATAGGGGCGCTGCGCCGGGCCATGGAGAAGAACGCCGTCGTGCTCGCCGACGCCACCGACGCCGACCTCATCGCGGTCGCCGAGGACGAGCTCGAAGCCGCCGTCCAGATCTTCCACGTCCGCGGCGGCCGGGTCCGCGGCCAGCGCGGCTGGGTCACCGACAAGGTCGAGGCGGTCGACACCGCGGGCCTCGTCGAGCACGCCCTGCAGCAGCTGTACGGGGAGGAGAAGGGCGAGACCGTCCCCAAGGAGGTGCTGGTCCCGGTGCTCCCCGACGACGCCCCGGCGCTGAGCCAGTGGCTCGCCGGGCGGCGCGGCGCCGGCGTCAGCCTGCGCGTGCCGCAGCGCGGGGACAAGAAGTCGCTCATGGAGACCGTGCACCGCAACGCGCAGCAGTCCCTCGCCCTGCACAAGACCAAGCGGGCCAGCGACCTCACCACCCGTTCCCGGGCCCTGGAGGAGATCGCCGGGGCCCTGGAGCTGGACAGCGCCCCGCTGCGCATCGAGTGCTTCGACATCTCGCACCTGCAGGGCGAGGACGTGGTGGCCTCCATGGTCGTCTTCGAGGACGGCCTCGCCCGCAAGAGCGAGTACCGGCGCTTCCAGATCAAGTCGCATCCGGGGCAGGACGACGTCCGCTCGATGCACGAGGTGGTCTCCCGGCGGTTCCGCCGCTACCTCCAGGAGAAGCTGAAGACCGGCGAGTGGTCCCCGGAGGACGGCGACCAGCAGCCGGCCGAGGACGACGGCAGGCCCAGGCGCTTCGCGTACCCGCCCCAGCTCGTCGTGGTCGACGGCGGGCAGCCGCAGGTGGCCGCCGCGCAGCGGGCCCTGGACGAGCTCGGGATCGACGACGTGGCGGTGTGCGGGCTGGCCAAGCGGCTGGAGGAGGTGTGGCTGCCCGGCGAGGACGACCCGGTCGTGCTGCCGCGCACCAGCGAGGGCCTGTACCTGCTCCAGCGGGTCCGTGACGAAGCGCACCGGTTCGCCATCCAGTACCAGCGCAACAAGCGCGGCAAGCGGATCCGGTCGGGCCCCCTGGACGAGGTCCCGGGGCTGGGCGAGAGCCGCAAGCAGGCCCTGGTCAAGCACTTCGGTTCGGTGAAGAAGCTGAGACAGGCGACAATCGACCAGATCTGCGAGGTCCCGGGCATAGGCCGCAAGACGGCCGAGACCGTGGCCGCGGCGCTCGCCCGGGCGGTCCCCGCCGGTCCTGCCGTCAACATGGCGACAGGAGAGATCATTGAGGATGACCATCCCGCCCCGGTGGGCGGGGGCACCTCCGGCAGCAGCCGGGGGACATCGTCCGAACGGGGGACCGAGCAATGACCGAGCACGCGTCCGAGCACCAGACCGAGCACGAGACCGCGCACACCACCCAGCACACGACCGAGCACGACCGAGACGGAGCACAGGTGACTACGGGCACGACAGTGGAGCCCGGAGATACCGCCGAGGCGGCCATCCCCGAACTGGTGATCATCTCCGGCATGTCAGGGGCCGGCCGCAGCACGGCGGCCAAGTGTCTGGAGGACCTCGGCTGGTTCGTCGTCGACAACCTCCCGCCCGCCCTGATCCCCACCATGGTGGAGCTCGGCGCCCGCTCGCAGGGCAACGTGGCGCGGATCGCCGTCGTCGTCGACGTCCGCGGCCGCCAGTTCTTCGACGCCCTGCGCGAGTCCCTCGCCGACCTGGAGCTGCGCGGGGTCACCCGGCGCATCGTCTTCCTGGAGTCCTCCGACGACGCGCTGGTCCGCCGCTTCGAGTCGGTCCGCCGCCCGCACCCCCTCCAGGGCGACGGCCGCATCGTCGACGGCATCGCCGCCGAGCGCGACCTGCTGCGCGAGCTGCGCGGCGACGCCGACCTGGTGATCGATACCTCCAGCCTCAACGTGCACGAGCTGCGCGCCAAGATGGACGCGCAGTTCGCCGGCGACGAGGAGCCCGAGCTGCGGGCCACGGTCATGTCCTTCGGCTACAAGTACGGCCTCCCCGTCGACGCCGACCTCGTCGTCGACTGCCGTTTCATCCCGAACCCGCACTGGGTGCCGGAGCTGCGCCCCTTCACCGGTCTGAACCCGGAGGTGTCGGGCTACGTCTTCAGCCAGCCCGGCGCCAAGGAGTTCCTCGACCGCTACACGGAGCTGCTCCAGCTCATCGCCACCGGCTACCGCCGCGAGGGCAAGCGGTACGTGACCATCGCGGTCGGCTGCACCGGCGGCAAGCACCGCAGCGTGGCCATGTCGGAGAAGCTCGCCGCCCGCCTCGCCTCCGAGGGAGTCGAGACCGTCGTGGTCCACCGGGACATGGGGCGCGAGTGACCGGACGCACCCTGCGGCTGCGCCGCCTGCGCCGTCTCACCTCGGGACGGGACGAGGACGGTGCCCGCCGCACCGGGCTGCGCGGCGGCGCAGCCCCGAAGGTGGCCGCACCCAAGGTCGTCGCCCTCGGCGGCGGCATGGGGCTGTCGGCCTCCCTGGCGGCCCTGCGCCGGATCACCGGCGAGCTCACGGCCGTGGTCACCGTCGCCGACGACGGCGGCTCCAGCGGCCGGCTGCGCGAGGAGCTCGGCGTGCTGCCGCCCGGTGACCTGCGCAAGGCGCTGGCCGCGCTGTGCGGGGACGACGACTGGGGCCAGACCTGGGCCCGCGTCATCCAGCACCGCTTCCAGTCCGCCGGCGCCCTGCACGAGCACGCCGTCGGCAACCTGCTGATCGTCGCCCTCTGGGAGCAGCTGGGCGACCCGGTCCAGGCCCTGGACCTGGTGGGCAGGCTCCTCGGCGCCCAGGGCCGGGTCCTGCCCATGTCGGCGGTGCCCCTGGAGCTCCAGGCACTGGTCAGGGGCCACGACCCGGCCCGCCCGCAGGACGTGGACACCGTCCGGGGACAGGCCACGGTGGCCACCACTCCCGGCGAGGTGCTCTCCGTTCACGTCGTGCCCTCGGACCCGCCCGCCGTGCCGGAGGCCGTCGCCGCGGTGCTGGACGCGGACTGGGTGGTGCTGGGTCCCGGGTCGTGGTTCTCCTCGGTGATCCCGCACCTGCTGGTCCCGGAACTGCTCGACGCGCTGATGGAGACCAAGGCCCGCCGGGTCCTGTCGTTGAACCTCGCGCCGCAGCCCGGCGAAACAGAGGGCTTCTCTCCGCAGCGTCATTTGGAGGTTTTGGCCCGACACGCCCCTAAACTCGCCCTGGACGTGGTGCTGGCCGACCAGGCCGCCGTGCCCGACCGCGAGTCCCTCGCCGATGCCGCACAGCGCTTCGGCGCCGCAGTCGAGCTGGCCCCCGTGGCCAGGCAGGACGGCTCTCCGAAGCATGACCCGGAGCTGCTCGCCGCCGCGTACGACCGTATTTTTCGGATGCATGGAAGGATCGGCCCATGGCGATGACGCCAGCGGTGAAGGATGAGATCTCCCGGCTCCCCGTCACCCGGACCTGCTGCAGGAAGGCGGAGGTCTCGGCGATTCTTCGGTTCGCGGGCGGGCTGCACCTGGTGAGCGGGCGGATCGTCATCGAGGCGGAGCTGGACACCGGGATCGCTGCCCGGCGCCTGCGCAAGGACATCCTGGAGATCTTCGGCCATTCCTCGGACCTCGTGGTCATGGCCCCCGGCGGACTGCGCCGCGGCAGCCGCTACGTCGTCCGGGTCGTGGCCGGGGGCGACCAGCTGGCCCGCCAGACCGGCCTCGTGGACGGCCGGGGCCGCCCGATCCGGGGTCTTCCCCCGCAGGTGGTCTCCGGGGCCACCTGTGACGCCGAGGCGGCCTGGCGCGGCGCCTTCCTGGCCCACGGCTCGCTCACCGAGCCGGGCCGGTCCTCCTCGCTGGAGGTCACCTGCCCCGGTCCGGAAGCCGCCCTGGCCCTGGTGGGCGCCGCCCGTCGGCTCTCCATCGCCGCGAAGGCCCGCGAGGTGCGCGGGGTCGACCGCGTGGTGGTCCGCGACGGCGACGCCATCGGCGCCCTGCTGACCCGGCTCGGGGCCCACGAGTCGGTGCTGGCGTGGGAGGAGCGGCGGATGCGGCGCGAGGTGCGCGCCACCGCCAACCGCCTGGCCAACTTCGACGACGCCAACCTGCGCCGCTCGGCGCGGGCCGCGGTGGCCGCCGGGGCCCGCGTGCAGCGCGCCCTGGAGATCCTCGGCGAGGAGGTCCCCGAGCACCTGGCCGCGGCCGGCCGGCTGCGCATGGAGCACAAGCAGGCCTCCCTGGAGGAGCTGGGCGCGCTCGCCGACCCGCCGCTGACCAAGGACGCGGTCGCCGGCCGGATCCGCCGTCTGCTGGCGATGGCCGACAAGCGGGCCCAGGACCTCGGCATCCCCGGCACCGAGTCCAACCTCAGCGAGGAGCTGGCCGACAACATGGCCGGCTAGCCGGCCCGTCCGCCGCCTCCCCGCAGAGGGCCGTACGCCTCATGGGGCCCGCACGTCACACGTGCGGGCCCCTTTCGGCCACGCCCCATTGACATGAGCATGGGCCGGTCGTGAGCCTGGCGGGCGAACGCTTTCGTGGCACACGACGCCCAGGGGGGCACATGAGGCACCGCGCGAGATCGATCCTCGCCGCCGGCACACTAGTCCTCGGAACCACACTGGCCGCCTTACCGGTGGCCGCGCACGCCCGGCCCGCGGCAGACGCGGCCTCCGGCGCCGACGAGGTCCGCGTCTACGACGCCGGCCTCACCCGGGAGCAGGTCCCGCTGGTCCTCGCGGCCGGCCAGGACGCCCACGAGCTCGCCGAACGCGCCCCGCAGACCGGCACCGCCCAGGTCGAGCTCTTCCTCACCGGCGCCCAGGCGAAGGAGCTCGCCGCGAAGGGCGTGAAGCTCGCCGAGCACAAGGTCCCCGCCAAGGCGGCGGAGCGCTCCAGGGCCGCCGGCGACGGGGTCTTCCGCCCGTACGGCGGCAAGGGCGGACTCCAGGAGGAGATCCTGAAGACCGCGCAGGCCAACCCCGCCCTCACCAAGGTCGTCTCCATCGGCAAGACCGTCCAGGGCAAGGACATCCTGGCCCTCAAGGTCACCAAGAACGCCCGGACGACCAGGGACGGCGACAAACCGTCCGTGCTGTACATGTCCAACCAGCACGCCCGTGAGTGGATCACCCCCGAGATGACCCGGCGGCTGATGCACCACACCCTCGACAACTACGGCAAGGACCAGCGGATCACCAAGCTGGTGGACTCCACCGAGCTGTGGTTCCTGCTGTCCGCCAACCCCGACGGGTACGACTACACCCACGCCCCCGACGGCAACCGGCTCTGGCGCAAGAACCTGCGCGACAACAACGGCGACGGAAAGATCACCGCGGGCGACGGCGTCGACCTCAACCGCAACTTCGCCTACAAGTGGGGCTACGACAACGAGGGCTCCTCGCCGAGCACGTCGAGCGAGACCTACCGCGGCCCGAAGGCCTCCTCCGAGCCCGAGACCGTCGCCCTCGACCGGTTCGAGAAGCGCATCGGCTTCCGGTACGCCATCAACTACCACTCCGCGTCCGAGCTGCTGCTCTACGGAGTGGGCTGGCAGGTGGCCACCCCGACCCCCGACGACGTGGCCTACAAGGCGCTCGCCGGCACCCCGGAGAACCCGGCCGTCCCCGGCTACTACCCGCAGCTGTCCTCCGAGCTCTACACCACCAACGGCGAGGCCGACGGTCACGCGGGCAACGTCAACGGCATCATGATGTTCACGCCGGAGATGACCACCTGCCAGACGGCCTCCGCGAGCGACCCGGACGACCGGTGGAAGCCCGAGGACTGCCAGTCCGGCTTCAACTTCCCGGACGACGAGAAGCTGATCCAGGCCGAGTTCGCCAAGAACGTCCCCTTCGCACTGGCCGTCGGCGAGTCCGCCGCCCACCCCGACCAGCCGAAGTCCTCCGTCGGCCTGAGCGCCGCGGACTTCACCCTCGACCCCTTCACCACCTCCTACGTGGCCAAGGGCGAGGACCAGACGGTCTCCGTCACGGCCCGCAAGGCGCTGAAGGACAAGCGGCTCAACTTCCGGATCAACGGCGGCCGCACGCACGACGACGGCCTGAAGCCGTGGAAGGGCGGCCAGGTCTACGGCGGCGACGACAACAACTGGTTCGACGAGTACCGGGCCACGGTCGACGGCGCGAAGCCCGGCGACAAGGTCGAGGTCTGGTTCACCGGCCGCGACCGCTCCGGGCGGAAGGCGACCAGCGAGCACTTCACGTACACGGTCGCGCAGCGGCCGCCCGCCGACGTGCTGGTGATCGCCGAGGAGGGCGCCACGGCGCAGCACGCGCAGGAGTACGTCGACGCGCTGCGCGCCAACGGCAAGTCCGCGACGGTCTGGGACGTGGCGGCACAGGGCGCCCCGCACCACCTCGGCGTGCTCTCCCACTTCCGCACGGCCGTCCACTACACCGGCGCCAAGAGCCCCGGCGGGCCGACCCAGCTGGCGGTGCGCGACTTCCTGAACGAGGGCGGCAAGCTGATCGAGGCCGGCGAGCTGGCGGGCGGCAACGCCCAGGTCGGGCGGGCCGTCACGGACGACTTCAGCCAGTACTGGCTCGGCGCCTACGACCGTACGACGGTCAGCGGCGCCACCGGATTCACCGGCACGGGCACCCTCGCCGGGGCCAAGGGCCCCCTCGCCGACGCAGCCGGCAACCCGCTGAACGCCCCCGGCTCCTACGCGGTGACCTCCGAGGCCCTGCCGCCCGCGCAGTTCCCGCAGTTCAAGAGCGCGCAGGCGGGCCAGTACGCCGGGGTCGTGAACCCGTACGCCCCCTACGCCGGCGCCGGGATGGCCGCGGCCACCCACGAGGACAACGACTGGAAGCGGCTGACCCGCACCATCGACCTGACCGGGGTCGCCGCGGCCGACCGGCCCCAGCTCAAGATGGCCCTGAACTGGAACACCGAGCCGGGCTACGACCACGCCGTCCTGGAGGCGCACACGGTCGGCGGGGAGGACTGGACCACCCTCCCCGAGGCGGGCGGACTGACCGGCAACGCCGTGCCCGAGGAGTGCGAGGGCGGGTTCTTCGTGAACGGCCACCCGTTCCTGCGCCACTACCTCACCGTGGCGTCCGGCGGGTGCACCCCGCAGGGCACCAGCGGCTCCTGGAACAGCTTCACCGGGTCCTCCGGCGGCTGGAAGCAGGTCTCCTTCGACCTGAGCGCGTACGCGGGCAGGAGCGTCGAGGTGTCGCTCTCGTACGTCACCGACCCGGGCTCCGGCGGCCGCGGCGTCTTCGCCGACGAGGCGCGCGTCTCCGTCGGCGGCGCCGACCAGGCCGTGGAGGGCTTCGAGACCTCGCTGGGGGCCTGGACCGCGCAGGGGGCCCCGGCCGGAAGCCCCCAAGTCCCCGGCGACTGGGCCCGTTCCGGGGAGCTGTACAAGTCCTACGCCTCGGTCACTACGCGTAACACGGTGCTCCTCGGATTCGGCCTGGAACACCTGCCTACGGCAGCGGATCGAGCGGTACTCGTCGGTAGAGCGCTGCGTTCCCTGAACCGGTGATCGACGGAGCCCGCGTCGCTCACTCTGAGTGACGCGGCTCGGAGTCCCGGCGCCCCGTACCCAGGCCCGCGGTACGGGGCGCCGTGCGAATCCCCCCTGCAGGAGGGGGAGTGTCAGGCCCCGGCCGATGTCACCGGAAAGCTCACAGAGAGGTAGGGTCGTAAGCGGTCGGGGACATCCCATACAGCTCGCCGGCTGACAGACCGGCGCACCAACGAGGAGATCGGTTCGTGACGATCCGCGTAGGCATCAACGGTTTTGGCCGCATTGGCCGCAACTACTTCCGCGCGCTCCTGGAGCAGGGAGCGGACATCGAGATCGTCGGTGTCAACGACCTGACTGACAACGCCACCCTGGTCCACCTGCTCAAGTACGACACCATTCTGGGCCGCCTCAAGGCCGAGGTCTCCCACACCGACGACACCATCACCGTCGGCGGCAACACCTTCAAGACGTTCGCCGAGCGCGACCCCGCGAACCTGCCCTGGGGCGAGCTGGGCGCGGACATCGTCATCGAGTCGACCGGCATCTTCACGAAGAAGGCCGACGCCGCCAAGCACATCGCCGCGGGCGCGAAGAAGGTCCTCATCTCGGCTCCGGCCAAGGACGAGGACATCACCATCGTGATGGGCGTCAACCAGGACAAGTACGACGCCGCCAACCACCACGTCATCTCCAACGCCTCCTGCACCACCAACTGCGTGGCGCCGATGGCCAAGGTCCTCGACGAGAACTTCGGCATCGTCAAGGGCATGATGACGACGGTCCACGCCTACACGAACGACCAGCGGATCCTGGACTTCCCGCACTCGGACCTGCGCCGGGCCCGCGCCGCCGCCGAGAACATCATCCCGACCTCCACCGGTGCCGCGAAGGCCACCGCGCTCGTCCTGCCGCAGCTCAAGGGCAAGCTGGACGGCATCGCCATGCGCGTCCCGGTCCCGACCGGCTCGGTCACCGACCTCGTCCTGGAGCTCGACCGCGAGGTCACCAAGGACGAGATCAACGCGGCCTTCCAGAAGGCCTCCGAGGGCCAGCTGAAGGGCATCCTCGACTACACCGAGGACGCGATCGTCTCCTCCGACATCGTGAACTGGCCGGCCTCCTGCACCTTCGACTCCTCCCTGACGATGGTGCAGGGCAAGCAGGTCAAGGTCGTCGGCTGGTACGACAACGAGTGGGGCTACTCCAACCGCCTCGTCGACCTCACCGTCTTCGTCGGCGGCCAGCTCTGATTTCCGGAGCGGCAACCACGATGTGAAGCTCAGGGTCCGGGCGGCGCGACGACGCGCCGGCCGGACCCTGTAGTTTGCCTGTCGTTCTTCGCCCCGACATGGGCGCCTAAGGAGTCAGAAACACATGAAGACGATCGACGAACTCCTCGCCGAGGGCGTCTCCGGCAAGCGGGTCTTCGTCCGCGCCGACCTGAACGTGCCGCTCGCCGGCGACACCATCACCGACGACGGCCGCATCCGCGCCGTGCAGCCGACCATCGCGAAGCTCGCCGAGGCCGGCGCCCGCGTGGTCGTCGCCTCCCACCTGGGCCGCCCCAAGGGCGCCCCGGACCCGGCCTTCTCGCTCGCCCCCGCCGCCAAGCGGCTCGGCGAACTGCTGGGCGCCGAGGTCGCGTTCGCCACCGACACGGTCGGCGCCTCCGCCCGGGAGACCGTCGCGAAGCTCGCCGACGGCCAGGTCGCCGTCATCGAGAACCTGCGCTTCAACGCCGGTGAGACCTCCAAGGACGACGCCGAGCGCGGCGCCTTCGCGGACCAGCTCGCCGAGCTCGCCGACATCTACGTCGGCGACGGCTTCGGCGCCGTCCACCGCAAGCACGCCTCGGTCTACGACCTGCCCGCGCGCCTGCCGCACGCCGCCGGTCACCTCATCGCCACCGAGGTCGGCGTCCTGAAGAAGCTGACCGCCGACGTCAAGCGTCCCTACGTGGTCATCCTCGGCGGCGCCAAGGTCTCCGACAAGCTCGCCGTCATCGACGAGCTGCTCGGCAAGGCCGACCGCCTCCTGATCGGCGGCGGCATGGCCTACACCTTCCTCAAGGCCAAGGGCCACGAGGTCGGCATCTCCCTCCTCCAGGAAGACCAGATCCCGGTCGTCACGGAGTACATGGAGCGCGCCGAGAAGAACGGCGTCGAGCTGGTCCTGCCGATCGACATCCTCGCCTCCGCGGACTTCCCCGACCTCAAGGGCAAGACCCCGGCCGAGTACACCACCGTCGACGCGGACAAGATCCCCGCCGACAAGGAGGGTCTGGACATCGGTCCCAAGACCCGTGAGCTGTACGCCTCGAAGATCGCCGACGCCGAGACCGTCTTCTGGAACGGTCCCGTAGGCGTCTTCGAACACCCCGACTACGCCGGAGGCACCCGCGCCATCGCGCAGGCCCTCGTCGACAGCAGCGCGTTCACCGTGGTCGGCGGCGGCGACTCCGCCGCGGCCGTGCGCACGCTCGGCTTCGACGAGAACGCTTTCGGACACATCTCGACCGGTGGCGGCGCCTCCCTCGAATACCTTGAGGGCAAGACGCTCCCCGGCCTCGCCGCACTGGAGGTCTGACCCTCGATGAGCACGCGTACCCCGCTGATGGCGGGCAACTGGAAGATGAACCTCAACCACCTTGAGGCCATCGCACACGTCCAGAAGCTCGCCTTCGCCCTCGCCGACAAGGACTACGACGCCGTCGAGGTGGCGGTGCTGGCGCCCTTCGTCGACCTGCGCTCGGTCCAGACGCTGGTCGACGGCGACAAGCTGAAGATCAAGTACGGCGCCCAGGACCTCTCGGCGCATGACTCCGGTGCCTACACCGGCGAGATCTCCGGCTCCATGCTCGCCAAGCTGAAGTGCACGTACGTGGCCGTCGGCCACAGCGAGCGCCGCCAGTACCACGGCGAGAGCGACGAGCTCTGCAACGCCAAGGTCAAGGCCGCCTACCGGCACGGCATCACCCCGATCCTGTGCGTCGGCGAGGGCCTGGACGTCCGCAAGGCCGGGCAGCAGGTCCCGCACACGCTGAACCAGGTCGACGGCGGCCTCAAGGACGTCCCGGCCGAGCAGGTCGAGTCCATCGTGATCGCGTACGAGCCGGTCTGGGCGATCGGGACCGGAGAGGTCGCGACGCCCGAGGACGCCCAGGAGGTCTGCGGGGCGATCCGCGGCCGCCTGGCCGAGCTGTACTCCCAGGAGCTGGCCGACAAGGTCCGCATCCAGTACGGCGGCTCGGTGAAGTCCGGCAACATCGCGGCGATCATGGCCCAGCCCGACGTCGACGGAGCCCTGGTCGGCGGCGCGGCCCTGGACGCGGACGAATTCGTCAAGATCGTCCGCTTCCGCGACCAGTAGGCACTGTGATCGTCGCAGTGAGTATGCGGTAGGGCGGATCCGTCGTACCCTTGCGGGGGCCGGGAGGCTGAACCATCAGCCGCCGGCCCCCGCGCGCATCCGGCAGCACACCGGGATGCCGGAAAGCCAGTAGGCCAGACAGATAGGAATCAGCCGTGATTATGGGGTTCTCGATCGCCCTGATCGTCTTCAGCGCCCTGCTGATGCTGCTCGTGCTGATGCACAAGGGCAAGGGCGGCGGCCTCTCCGACATGTTCGGCGGCGGCATGCAGTCGTCCGTCGGCGGCTCCTCTGTCGCTGAGCGCAACCTGGACCGCATCACCGTCGTGGTCGGTCTGCTGTGGTTCGCATGCATCATGGCTCTCGGCGTCCTGATGAAGTAGGGCCGCCCACGGTTCTCGCCAATCCGGCAGCCCGGCCGGCCGCACCCCGCCTATCATGAGACCGGCGTCCACAGCCCGGAGTGAGTAACTCCATGTGATGGACGTCCGTTGGGCCTTACGTAGACTGGGGCGCCCGCGGCGGAATCCACTCACGCTTCGCGGCACCATCACGCAGGGAGTTACGACCGTGGCAAGTGGCAACGCGATCCGTGGCAGTCGGGTCGGAGCGGGGCCGATGGGTGAGGCCGAGCGCGGCGAGTCCGCGCCCCGCCTGCGCATCTCCTTCTGGTGCTCGAACGGGCACGAGACGCAGCCGAGCTTCGCCAGCGACGCGCAGGTGCCGGACACCTGGGACTGCCCGCGCTGCGGGTTCCCGGCCGGCCAGGACCGGGACAACCCCCCGGCGCCGCCCCGCACCGAGCCGTACAAGACGCACCTGGCGTACGTGCGCGAGCGGCGCACGGACGCCGACGGCGAGGCGATCCTCGCCGAGGCGCTCGCCAAGCTGCGCGGCGAGATCTGAGACATGTGGTGAACGGGCCCGCCCCGCTGGAGAACACTCCAGCGGGGCGGGCCCTTCGCGTGTGTTGCGCCGCTTCTGATCCTTTAAGTTGGTGATCGGCGGGGCACGACAGGACGGAAGAAACGGGTTGATGTCCGAGATGAATGCAGGCAGGCGTACGAGGCTCAACCGGACGCCCGAGTGGCTGGCACTCGGCAAGCACCGGGAGGCGCTGGGACACACGCATCTGCGCGAGCTGTTCGAGGCCGACCCGAACCGGGGTACGGGCTACACCCTGCAGGTCGGCGACCTGCACATCGACTACTCGAAGCACCTCGTGACCGACGAGACGCTGGAACTGCTGCGCGAACTCGCCGCCGCCACCGGCGTGGCCGAGCTCCGGGAGGCCATGTTCCGCGGCGAGAAGATCAACACCACCGAGGACCGCGCGGTCCTGCACACGGCCCTGCGCGCACCCGCGGACGCCGTCGTCGAAGTGGACGGCGAGAACGTCGTCCCCGGCGTGCACGCCGTACTCGACAAGATGGCGGCCTTCTCCGAGCAGATCCGCTCCGGGCAGTGGACCGGCTTCACCGGACGGCGCATCACCAACGTCGTCAACGTCGGCATCGGTGGCTCCGACCTGGGCCCGGCCATGGCCTACGACGCGCTGCGCCCCTTCACCGACCGCGGCCTGACGGTGCGGTTCGTGTCCAACGTGGACGGCGCCGACCTGCACGAGGCCGTACGGGACCTGGACCCGGAAGAGACGCTGTTCATCATCGCGTCCAAGACCTTCACCACGATCGAGACCATCACCAACGCCGAGTCGGCGCGGGACTGGCTGCTCTCCGGGCTGGGCGGCGACCAAGCGGCCGTCGCACGGCACTTCGTGGCGCTGTCGACCAACGCCGAGAAGGTGACCGCCTTCGGCATCGATCCGGCCAACATGTTCGAGTTCTGGGACTGGGTCGGCGGGCGCTACTCCTTCGACTCGGCCATCGGCCTGTCGCTGATGATCGCGATCGGCCCGGACGCCTTCCGTGAACTGCTCGCCGGCTTCCGGACGATGGACGAGCACTTCCGCACGGCGCCCCCGCAGGAGAACGCCCCGCTGCTGCTCGGCCTGCTCGGGATCTGGTACGGCGCCTTCTTCGACGCCCAGTCGCACGCGGTCCTCCCGTACAGCCACTACCTGTCCCGGTTCCCGGCCTACCTCCAGCAGCTGGACATGGAGTCCAACGGCAAGTCCGTCGACCGCGACGGCAACCCGGTGGACTGGCAGACGGGACCGGTCGTGTGGGGCACGCCCGGCACCAACGGGCAGCACGCGTACTACCAGTTGATCCACCAGGGGACCAAGCTCATCCCTGCGGACTTCATCGGCTTCGCCCGGCCGGTGGCGGAACTGGAGCCGCGGCTGGCCGCCCAGCACGACCTGCTGATGGCCAACTTCCTCGCCCAGACGCAGGCACTGGCCTTCGGCAAGACGGCCGACGAGGTCCGGGCCGAAGGGGTCGAGGAGTCCCTGGTCCCGCACAAGACCTTCCGCGGCAACCACCCGACGACCACGATCCTCGCCACGGAGCTGAGCCCCTCCGTCCTGGGGCAGCTGATCGCGCTGTACGAGCACAAGGTGTTCGTACAGGGCGCGGTGTGGAACATCGACTCCTTCGACCAGTGGGGCGTGGAGCTCGGCAAGGTGCTGGCCAAGCGAGTGGAGCCGGCCCTGTCGCAGGGCGCCGACGTACCGGGCCTCGATGCCTCGACGAAGGCCCTCGTCTCCGCCTACCGCAGGCTGCGCGGCCGCTCCTGACCGGCCCGCGGTGGAACGAAGGGCCCGCACCCGGGGGGTGCGGGCCCTTCGGCCGTACGGGGTCAGGCCGAGGCCGGCGGGTACATGCCCGGCGGGAGCTTCGCCGCGGCCGCGCGGTCCAGGAGCCACAGCGTCCGGGAGCGCCCGTACGCGCCCGCCGCAGGGGCCTGGAGCTCGCCGGCCCCGCCGAGCGCGATCGCCACCGCGCCCGCCTTGTCCTCGCCGGCCGCCAGCAGCCACACCTCCCTGGCCGCCCGGATCGCCGGGAGCGTCAGCGAGACCCGGGTGGGCGGCGGCTTCGGCGCGCCGTGGACGCCGACCACCGTGCGCTCGGCCTCGCGCGCCGCGGGGTGCTCCGGGAACAGCGACGCCACGTGCGTGTCCGGGCCGACGCCCAGCATCAGCACGTCGAAGCGCGGCACCGGCCCGTGGTCCTCGGGGCCCGCCGCCCGGCGCAACTCCGCCGCATAGGCGGCCGCCGCGGCGTCCACGTCGTCCCCGTACGGGCCGTCCGAGGCCGGCATGACGTGGACCCGGGCCGGGTCCACCGGGACGGCGTCCAGCAGGGCCTCACGGGCCTGGGTGTGGTTGCGCTCGGGGTCGTCCGCCGGGACGTACCGCTCGTCGCCCCACCACAGGTCCAGCCGGGCCCAGTCGACGGCGTCCCGGGCCGGGGCGGCGGCCAGCGCCGTGAGCAGGCCGTTGCCGTTGCGGCCGCCCGTCAGGACCACCGAAGCGCTGCCGCGGGCCGCCTGCGCGTCCACGATCTTCGTGATGAGCCGGGCCGCCGCGGCCTGGGCCATCAGCTCCTTGTCCCGGTGGACGACGACCTGGGGAGTCGTCATACCCATGTTCTTGCCGCCTTCTTGGTCGCGACTTCTCGGTCGGGAAATGGCTCGGCCGCCGGCCCGGCCCGTGCCCCCGGAGGGGCAGGACCCGGCCGGCGGCCGTCGTACGTCACTGCTTGGCCGGAGCCTTCTTCGCAGCCGCCTTGGCCGCGGGCTTCGCGGCCGGCTTGGCAGCCGGCTGCGACTGCGCCGCCGGGGTCTCGGCCGGGGCCGCCGCCGCGGACGGCTGCTCCGCCTCCAGCGTCGCCACGCCGAACTTCAGCGCGGACTCGTAGGTGTTGTCCGGGTCCAGCCGCCGCAGCTCCTCCGCGAGCAGCTCCGCCGTGTCGCGGCGTTTCAGCGCCACCGCCCGGTCGGGCTGCCCCGGCATGCACAGCGTGGCCAGCGAGCCGTCCGCACGGCCCAGGAGGATCTCGCCCTCCTTGGTCGTCAGCCGGACCGACGTCAGCCCGGGGCCCGCGGAGACGGTCCGCTTGACGGGGACCTCCAGGCGGTCCCCGAGCCACATGGCCAGCAGCTCGCAGCTCGGGTTGTCGTCCTCGCCCTCGACGTGGGCCGACACGACCGTCACGTTCTGCTGGTCCAGCGCCGCCGCCAGCATCGAACGCCACGGGGTGATCCGGGTCCAGGACAGGTCCGTGTCCCCGGGTGCGTACGACGCGGCACGCCCGGCGAGCGCCTCGACCGGATCCTCGCAGGAGTACGTGTCCGTGATCCGGCGCTGCCCCAGGGCACCCAGCGGATCGCCCGCCAGGTCCGTCGGAGCACCCTCCGGCCACCACACCACCACCGGGGCGTCCGGCAGGAGCAGGGGGAGGACCACCGACTGGGCGTGGTCGACCAGCTCGCCGTGCAGGCGCAGTACGACCGTCTCGCCACTGCCGGCGTCCGCCCCGACGCGGACTTCCGCGTCGAGACGGGCGTCACGGCGGCTGCGCGGCGAGCGGCTGACCCGCTTGATGACGACGAGGATCCGCGAGGGGTGCTCGTGGGACGCGTCGTTCGCCGACTTGAGCGCGTCGTACGCGTTCTCCTCGTCGGTCACGATCACCAGCGTGAGGACCATGCCGATGGCCGGCGTGCCGATGTCCCGGCGCGCCTGCACCAACGCGGCGTTGATCTTGCTGGAGTTGGTCTCCGTGAGGTCGATCTTCATGGCCGGCGCCAGCTCCGTCCGTCTCGTGCGAGCATCTCGTCCGCCTCGACCGGCCCCCAGGTGCCCGCCGGGTACTGCGCGGGCTTGCCGTGCTTGTCCCAGTACTCCTCGATCGGGTCGAGGATGTTCCAGGACAGCTCGACCTCCTGGTGGCGCGGGAAGAGGTTCGCGTCACCGAGCAGGACGTCGAGGATCAGACGCTCGTACGCCTCGGGGCTGGACTCCGTGAAGGACTCGCCGTAGGCGAAGTCCATCGTGACGTCCCGGACCTCCATGGAGGTGCCCGGAACCTTGGAACCGAAGCGCACCGTCACGCCCTCGTCCGGCTGGACCCGGATGACCAGGGCGTTCTGCCCCAGCTCCTCGGTCGCGCCCGACTCGAACGGCAGGTACGGGGCCCGCTTGAAGACGACGGCGATCTCGGTCACGCGGCGGCCCAGGCGCTTGCCGGTCCGCAGGTAGAACGGGACGCCCGCCCAGCGGCGGTTGTTGATCTCCAGGCGGATGGCCGCGTAGGTGTCGGTCTTCGACTTGGGGTCGATGCCGTCCTCTTCGAGGTACCCCACGACCTTCTCGCCGCCCTGCCACGCCGCCGAGTACTGGCCCCGCACCGTGTGCTTGCCCAGGTCCTCCGGGAGCTCGACGGCCGTGAGGACCTTGAGCTTCTCCGCCACCAGCGCCTTCGGGTGGAAGGTGCCCGGCTCCTCCATCGCGGTCAGCGCGAGCAGCTGGAGCAGGTGGTTCTGGATGACGTCACGGGCCGCGCCGATGCCGTCGTAGTAGCCGGCCCGGCCGCCGATGCCGATGTCCTCCGCCATGGTGATCTGCACGTGGTCGACGTACGACCGGTTCCAGATCGGCTCGAACATCGTGTTGGCGAAGCGGAGCGCCAGGATGTTCTGGACCGTCTCCTTGCCGAGGTAGTGGTCGATCCGGAAGACCTCGTCCCGCGGGAAGACCTCGTGGACGACCTTGTTGAGCTCCTCGGCGCTCTTCAGGTCGTGCCCGAAGGGCTTCTCGATGACCGCGCGCCGCCAGGAGCCCGCCTTCTGGGCCAGGCCGTGGTCCTTGAGCTGCTGGACCACCTTGGGGAAGAACTTCGGCGGCACCGACAGGTAGAAGGCGAAGTTGCCGCCCGTGCCCTGCTGCTTGTCGAGCTCCTCGATCGTCGCCTTCAGCGTCTCGAACGCCTGGTCGTCGTCGAAGTCGCCCTGCACGAACCGGCAGCCCTGCACCAGCTGCTGCCAGACCTCTTCCCGGAACGGCGTGCGCGAGTGCTGCTTGACGGCCTCGTACACCTCCTGGGCGAAGTCCTCGTGCTCCCACTCGCGGCGGGCGAAGCCGATCAGCGAGAAGCCCGGCGGGAGCAGCCCTCTGTTGGCCAGGTCGTAGACGGCAGGCATCAGCTTCTTGCGCGACAGGTCACCCGTAACGCCGAAAATGACCAGGCCGGACGGCCCCGCGATGCGCGGGAGCCGCCGGTCCTGTGCGTCACGAAGCGGGTTCGCTCCGTTTACAGACAAAGTGCTCAGGCCTCCGTGGGGGCGAGGCGCTCAAGCTCCGCCTCGGTCGACTTCAGCAGGTCGTTCCAGGACGCCTCGAACTTCTCGACGCCCTCGTCCTCAAGCAGCTGCACCACATCGTCGTACGAGATGCCCAGCTTCGCGACCGCGTCGAGCTCGGCGCGCGACTGCGCGTACGTGGCGCGCACGGTGTCGCCCGTGATCTCACCGTGGTCGGCGGCGGCCTCCAGGGTGGCCTCCGGCATGGTGTTCACCGTGTTCGGGGCGACCAGGTCGTCCACGTACAGGGTGTCCTTGTACGCGGGGTCCTTGACGCCCGTCGAGGCCCACAGCGGACGCTGCTTGTTGGCGCCTACCCGCTCCAGGGCGTTCCACCGGTCGGAGGAGAAGACCTCCTCGTAGGCCTCGTAGGCCAGACGGGCGTTGGCGAGGGCCGCCTTGCCCTTCAGGGCCTTCGCCTCGTCCGTGCCGACGGAGTCCAGGCGCTTGTCGATCTCGGTGTCCACGCGGGACACGAAGAAGGAGGCGACCGAGTGGATCAGGGACAGGTCCAGGCCGGCGGCCTTCGCCTTCTCCAGACCCGCCAGGTACGCGTCCATGACCTCGCGGTAGCGCTCCAGCGAGAAGATCAGCGTGACGTTGACGCTGATGCCCCGCCCGATCACCTCGGTGATCGCCGGCAGGCCGGCCCGGGTCGCCGGGATCTTGATGAGGGTGTTCGGGCGGTCCACCAGCCAGGCCAGCTGCTTGGCCTCGGCGACGGTGGCCCGGGTGTTGTGGGCCAGGCGCGGGTCGACCTCGATCGAGACCCGGCCGTCCTGGCCGTCGGTGGCGTCGAAGACCGGGCGCAGGATGTCGGCGGCGTCGCGGACGTCCGCCGTCGTGATCATCCTGATGGCCTCCTCGACGGTGACCTTGCGGGCGGCGAGGTCCGCGAGCTGCTGCTCGTAGCCGTCACCGCTGCTGATCGCCTTCTGGAAGATCGACGGGTTGGTGGTCACGCCGACCACGTGCGACTGGTCGATGAGCTCGGCCAGGTTGCCGGACGTGATGCGCTTGCGGGACAGGTCGTCCAGCCAGATCGCCACGCCCTCGTCGGAGAGGCGCTTGAGTGCGTCTGTCATGGGATTACAACTCCTACTCTGGTGCCGGCGTCAGCGCGCGGCGGCGGCGATCGATTCCCTGGCGGCGGCGGCAACGGCCTCGGGGGTGAAGCCGAACTCGCGGAACAGCACCTTGGCGTCGGCCGAGGCGCCGAAGTGCTCCAGCGACACGATCCGGCCCGCGTCGCCCACGTAGCGGTGCCAGGTCAGGCCGATGCCCGCCTCGACCGCGACGCGCGCCTTCACCGACGGCGGCAGGACGCTGTCCTTGTAGTCCTGGTCCTGCTCCTCGAACCACTCGACGGACGGCATCGAGACCACGCGGGTGGGGATGCCCGCGGCCTGGAGCTGCTCGCGGGCCTCGACGGCCACGTGCACCTCGGAGCCGGTGCCGATGAGGAGGACCTCGGGCTGCCCGCCCTCGGCCTCGAAGAGGACGTACCCGCCCTTGGCGGCGTCCTCGTTGGGCTCGTAGGTCGGCACGCCCTGGCGGGTCAGCGCCAGACCGTGCGGGGCGCCCTTGCCGAACACCTTGGTGTGGCGGCGCAGGATCTCGCGCCAGGCGATGGCCGTCTCGTTCGCGTCGGCCGGGCGGACCACGTTCAGGCCCGGGATGGCGCGCAGCGAGGCGAGGTGCTCCACGGGCTGGTGGGTCGGGCCGTCCTCGCCCAGACCGATGGAGTCGTGCGTCCACACGTACGTCACCGGCAGGTGCATCAGGGCGGACAGGCGGACGGCGTTGCGCATGTAGTCGGAGAACACCAGGAAGGTGCCGCCGTAGATGCGGGTGTGGCCGTGCAGCGCGATGCCGTTCATCGACGCGGCCATCGCGTGCTCGCGGATGCCGAAGTGGATGGTGCGGCCGTACGGGTCGGCCTCCGGCAGCGGGTTGCCCTTCGGCAGGAAGGAGGAGGTCTTGTCGATGGTGGTGTTGTTGGAGCCGGCGAGGTCGGCCGAGCCGCCCCACAGCTCCGGGATGATCCCGCCGAGCGCCTCAAGCACCTTGCCGGAGGCCGCGCGGGTGGCGATGCCCTTGCCCGGCTCGAAGACGGGGAGCTTGTCCTCCCAGCCCGCGGGCAGCTCGTTGGCGTTGATCCGGTCGAACTCGGCGGCGCGCTCCGGGTTGGCGGTGCGCCAGGCCGAGAAGTCCTTCTCCCAGGCGGCCTTGGCGTCGCGGCCGCGGTCCTGGGCCTTGCGGGTGTGGGCGATGACCTCGTCGGCGACCTCGAAGGTCTGCTCCGGGTCGAAGCCGAGGACGCGCTTGGTGGCGGCCACCTCGTCGTCGCCGAGAGCGGAGCCGTGCGCGGCCTCGGTGCCCTGGGCGTGCGGGGCCGGCCAGGCGATGATCGAGCGCATCGCGATGAACGACGGGCGTCCGGTCTCGGCCTTGGCGGCCTGGAGGGCCTCGTACAGCGCCTTCGGGTCGAGGTCGCCGTTCTCCTGCTGGGCCACGCGCTGGACGTGCCAGCCGTACGCCTCGTAACGCTTGAGGGTGTCCTCGGAGACGGCCGTCTCGGTGTCGCCCTCGATGGAGATGTGGTTGTCGTCCCACAGCAGGACGAGGTTGCCGAGCTTCTGGTGGCCCGCGAGGGAGGAGGCCTCGGCGGAGATGCCCTCCTGGAGGCAGCCGTCACCGGCGATCGCGTAGACCATGTGGTCGAACGGGGAGGTGCCCGGGGCGGCCTCCGGGTCGAACAGGCCGCGCTCGTAGCGGGCGGCCATGGCCATGCCCACCGCGTTGGCGACGCCCTGGCCCAGCGGGCCGGTGGTGGTCTCGACGCCGGCCGTGTGGCCGTACTCCGGGTGGCCGGGGGTCTTGGAGCCCCAGGTGCGGAACGCCTTGAGGTCGTCCAGCTCCAGGCCGAAGCCGGCCAGGTAGAGCTGCGTGTAGAGAGTCAGGGACGAGTGACCCGCGGAAAGCACGAAACGGTCGCGGCCGACCCACTCGGGGTCGGCCGGGTCGTGCCGCATGACCTTCTGGAAAAGGGTGTACGCGGCGGGGGCCAGGCTCATCGCCGTACCGGGGTGGCCGTTACCGACCTTCTGGACCGCGTCGGCGGCCAGGATGCGGGCGGTGTCGACGGCCCGCTGGTCCAGTTCGGTCCATTCGAGCTCTGTGGTCGTCGGCTTGGTGCTCACCGTGGGTCAGGGCTCCTCTCCACATGTCTGTTCCCGGTGACGAACGGTGCACCGGCGCGATTCCGAGCCTACCCCCGTGACGGCATGCAGCTATTCGAGTGCCCGCAGTCCGTCACAACGTCGCGGCGCCGATCGGACCAACACGGGACGACCCCCGCGCAGGGCGACGTAAGTGCAACGTCTAGAGTGGCGTGGTACGCGCAAGCCTTTACCGGTGCTTCCTAGGGAGAGCCCGGGTCGGAGCTTGCTGGATTCTCTCTCAGGGGTGTGCGTGACGGCCGTCGAATCCCGTCCAGCGGGGGTGCTCGGGACCCCTCCCGGTCATCGGCCGTTCGGGGCCCGGGCCATGGCTTTCGTGGCATTGACCAAGCCGCGGATCATCGAACTTCTGCTGATCACCACAGTGCCGGTCATGTTCCTCGCCCAGCGGGGCGTGCCCTCGCTGTGGCTGGTCCTCGCGACCTGTTTCGGCGGCTACCTGTCCGCGGGCGGCGCCAACGCGCTGAACATGTACATCGACCGCGACATCGACGCGCTGATGGACCGTACGGCCCAGCGGCCGCTGGTGACCGGCATGGTCAGCCCGCGCGAGTGCCTGGTCTTCGGCATCACCCTCGGGGTCGTCTCGACCCTGTTCTTCGGTCTGCTGGTGAACTGGCTGTCCGCGGCGCTCTCGCTCGGCGCGCTCCTCTTCTACGTCGTCATCTACACGATGCTGCTGAAGCGGCGCACCGCGCAGAACATCGTCTGGGGCGGCATCGCGGGCTGCATGCCGGTGCTCATCGGCTGGTCCTCGGTCAAGAACGAGGTCTCCTGGGCGGCGGTCGTCCTCTTCCTCGTCATCTTCTTCTGGACGCCGCCGCACTACTGGCCGCTGTCCATGAAGGTGAAGGACGACTACGCGCGTGTCGGCGTGCCCATGCTGCCGGTGGTGGCGGGCAACAAGGCCGTGGCGCGTCAGATCGTGCTCTACAGCTGGGTGATGGTCGCGGTCTCGCTGCTGCTCACCCCGCTGGGGTACACCGGCTGGTTCTACACGTCGGTGGCGCTGGTCGCGGGCGGCTGGTGGCTGTGGGAGGCGCACGCGCTGCACGCACGGGCCAAGGCGGGCGTGACGGGGGCGAAGCTCAAGGAGATGCGGCTGTTCCACTGGTCGATCACCTATGTGTCGCTCCTCTTCGTCGCGGTGGCCGTGGATCCCTTCCTCCGCTGATTACTCGCCGGTAGCATGCCTGTCATGGCAGACACCACCGCAGACGCAGACACCAAGAAGCAGGACCGGAAGGCCGCGAGGCTGGCCAAGCAGATCGGCGCGTTCGGCCGGCAGCACGGCGGCGCCGAGGGCCAGCTCGCGCACATCGGCCAGGCCGGCACCCGGATCGTGCTCGTGGGCGCGGACGGAGCCTGGGGCGACCTGGTGGCCCCGAACTGGCAGGTGGCCCGGCTGGCCGCCGAGAAGGCCGCGCTGACCCTCCACGAGGAGTTCGACGGCGAGTTCGCCGCCCGGGTCAGGACCGGCCCGTACGAGTGGGCCCGGATGGCCGGGATCCAGCTCGGCGGCGCGGCGCAGCCGGCCGCCTGAGCGGGGCCCCCGGCCGCCGGCCGGCCCAGGTGGCCGCCCGGCCGACGTCCCCGGTGGCCGCTCGGTCAACAGCGCGAGCAACACCTCGCGCCCCGCTCACCCGTTAGGACGTGTGGAAGACCCTTCCTCACGTCCGCAACGGGATGCCCGGATGATCGAAACGCCGCCCCTGGTGGACCAGTACTGCCACGGAGTGCTCCGTACGGAGCTGGGCCTCGCCACCTTCGAGGCCCAGCTGTTCCCCTCGGCCGGCCCGCCCGCAGCCGGCACCACCTTCTTCGACACCCAGACCGGCTTCGCCGTGCGCCGCTGGTGCCCGCCGCTGCTCGGGCTGGAGCCGCACTGCCCCCCGGCCCGCTATCTGGCCCGGCGGCGCGAGCTGGGCGTCGTCGAGTCACGCCGCAGGCTGCTGCGCGGCTCGGGAATCGCCTCCTACCTCGTGGACACGGGGGTGCCCGGGGACCTCGCCGGGCCCAAGGAGCTGGCGCTCGCGGGCGACGCCGAGGCCTTCGAGCTGGTCCGGCTGGAGCTGCTGGCCGAGCAGACCGCCGACACCTCCGGCACGGTCGCCGCCTTCCTGGCCAACCTCGCCGAGGCCGTCCACCACGCCGCCGCCGGGGCCGTGGCCTTCACCTGCCGCGCGGACGCCGGGTACCTGGCCGCCCTCGCCGACGCGCCCGGGCCCCCCGATCCGGGCGCGGTACGGGGGGCGGTCGGGCGGTGGCTCGCGGGGCGCTCCAAGGGGGTGGCCGTACGGGACCCCGTCCTCCTGCGGCACCTGCTGTGGAGCGCGGTGGCGTACGGTCTGCCGCTCCAGCTGCACACGGGCGCGGGGGAACCCGGGGAGCGGCCGGAGCAGGGCGATCCCGCCCGGCTCGCGGAGTTCCTGCGGGCCACCGCGGGCCTGGGGACGCAGCTGGTGCTGTGCGGCGGATACCCCCACCACCGGGGCGCCGCCCGGCTCGCGGCCGCGTTCCCGCACGTGCACGCCGATCTCGGCGCGGCCCTGGGGAGGAGCGGCGCGCGCGCCGCGGCGGTGCTGGCCGAGCTGCTGGAGCTGGCCCCCTTCGGCAAGCTGCTGTTCTCCAGCGGTGGCCGGCGGCTGCCCGAACTGCACGCGGTGGGTGCCTTGGTGTTCCGGGAGGCGCTGGGCCGGGTGCTGGGCGGCTGGGCCGGCGAGGGGGCCTGGTCCTGGCGGGACGCGGACCGGGTGGCGGCCATGATCGCGGCGGGCAATGCCCGCCGCGTCTACCGGCTGGACGAACGCGGCTGAGCCGCGCCCCCGGGCGGACGGCTCAGGCCGCTCGCGGGGGCGGGCGGCTCAGGCGGCGTCGCGGGGACGGGCGGCTCAGGCGGCCGAGAGCTGGGGGTCGGCCTGCGCCGGGATGTCCGCCTGCGAGGCGGGCCGCTCGCGCAGGCTCAGGGCCAGCCGGACCACGGAGATCCACACGAGGCAGGAGCCCAGCATGTGGGCGGCGACGAGGGCCTCGGGCACGTGCGTGAAGTACTGGACGTAACCGATGCCGCCCTGGGCCAGCAGCACGATCAGCAGGTCGCGGGCGCGTGCCCGGGTGTCCGTGGGGGCGTCGACCACGCGCAGCACCAGCCACATGGCCACGGCGAGCGCGCACACGACCCAGGCGGAGACCGCGTGGAGGTGGGCGGTGGCCGACCAGTCGAACGGCATCCGCTTGATCTCGCTCCTGTCGCCGGCGTGCGGGCCGGAGCCGGTGACCACCGTGCCCGCCGCGATCAGCACCAGCGTGGTGGTGAGCAGGGCCCACGAGAGCTTGCGCACCGGGCCCGGCACGCGCGGCCGCGGCCTGGCGTCGCCCTCGCCCGTGCGCTGCCAGGTGATCGTCGTCACCGTGACCAGCGAGGTGGCGAGCAGGAAGTGCCCGGCCACGCTGTAGGGGTTGAGCCCGGTCAGCACGGTGATCCCGCCGAGGACCGCATTGCCCATCACGATGGCGAACTGGAGCCACCCGAGCCGCGTCAGCGACCGGCGCCAGGGCTTGGCCGAGCGCGCCGTGACGATGGCCCAGCCGACGGCCGCGCACAGGACGTACGTCAGCATGCGGTTGCCGAACTCGATGGCGCCGTGGAAGCCCTGTTCCCGGGTCACGATCAGGCTCTCGTCGGTGCACTTGGGCCAGGTGTCGCAGCCGAGACCGGATCCGGTCAGCCGTACCGCACCGCCGGTCACGACGATGACCACGCTCATGACGAGCGCGATGAGCGCGGCCCGCCGGACGGTCCGGGGTGACGGAGTCCAGCGGCTGGCGACGTAAGCAAGAGGGGTCAACACGGCCCTTATCGTACGCGGCGCCTTGTGCAAACTTTCACGAGGGGGTGCCGCCGCCGCCCGCCACCGGGCCCGGGCCCACGAGCAGCCGGAACAGGGCACCCGCGGGGTCGCCTTCCTCGTGCCACCAGAGGCGGACCCGCCAAGAGCCGCCCTCGCCGGGGCAGTCCGCCGACTCCCTGAAGCCGCGCACCAATTCGGCGCCTATGTCCTCCGCTGTCCTGTTCCTCACCTCTGCACCGCCGCGCCAGGGACGGCCCTGCGCGGTCCACAGCCCGTCGGGGCCGCGCACCTCGAAGCGCCACACCGCGCGCCAGGGCGTCACCTCCAGCATGGTGCCCACCTGGTCGGCCTCCAGGCGCAGCCGGGCCGCGATCTCCTCCTCGGGCACCGAGCGGATCCGGGCGCCCACCACGGCCAGGGGCAGCAGCCGCTCGGGCAGCAGTCCCCGCTCGCGCAGCCGTACCAGTGAGTCGAAGGACAGCAGGCGCAGCCGCAGTTCCAGCTGGCGGCCGATGTGGTCGAGGGCCTCCTCCGCCTCCTGGGCGGCCTCCGGGCCGGGATCCGCCAGGAGCAGCCGGCGAAAACCGCCCTCCGCGTCCACCGCCCAGGCCACCGCCTCCTCGGCGAGCCCCAGCTCCGCGAGGCGGTCCCCGAGGAAGACCCCGGCCTGGGCGAGGCCGCGCCGGTTGACCGGGTCCTGCTGGTCCAGATCCGCCCAGACCCCGACGGCGGCCCGGGTCACGTCCCGGGCGCGCTCGCCGGCCGCCCGCTCCATGGCGCTCGGCCCGCTCTCCGCCGCCGCGCCGAGCGGGTACCGGGGCAGCCGGTCCTCGTCGCTCAGCGGCCAGGACAGCCAGACCCCCTGGTTGATCAGGCCCCGGGCGTACCACCGGGCGTACTCCGGGGCGTGCGGGGCGGCCTGCCTGCCGTAATTCAGGCCCTCCTCGATGGCCGCCAGGGCCCCGGCCCGGTCTCCGGCGGCGAACCGCCGGGCCGCCAGGTCGCCCAGGCGCAGCCCCAGTCGCGCCGCGCACTCCGGATCGGTCAGGGCCGGCTCGCGCAGCGCCCCGATCAACTCCGCCAGCAGCCGGCCGGCCTCCGCCGGCTCCGCCTGCGCCGGCCCCGACCGGATCCGTGCCCACTGCTCGTCCAGCCGTAGAACGGCCTCCCGCTGCGCCATACCCGCCCCCCGGCTTCGTGGTCCGCGTCGCTGTCGCTGATGTGCGGAGGTGGTCGTCCTCCTGTCAGGCCAACGCGCGGGGGAGGCGATTCGCTCCCGCGGGTCTACTCCCAGCGGAAGAACTTCGCGGCGGCGCCCAGCCCCAGCACCGCCCACGCGCCCAGCACGGCCGCGTCGGCCCAGGGCAGCCCGGCCCCGTTCTGCAGCACCTCGCGCAGCCCGTGGGACAGCGCCGAGACCGGCAGCAGCCCCAGTACGTCCTGCACCGCGCCCGGGAACCTGTCCATCGGGACGATCACCCCGCCGCCGACCAGCAGCAGCAGGAACACCAGGTTGGCGGCGGCCAGGGTCACCTCGGCCTTGAGCGTGCCCGCCATCAGCAGCCCGAGCCCCGAGAAGGCGGCGGTCCCCAGCAGCACCAGCGCGGCCACCGCCGCCGGGTTCCCGTGCGGGGACCAGCCCAGCGCGAAGGCGATCACCGTCAGCAGAGCGATCTGGAGCACCTCGGTGACCAGCACGGACAGGGTCTTGGCGGCCATCAGCGCCCACCGCGGCAGCGGCGAGGCGCCGAGCCGCTTGAGCACCCCGTACCGGCGGTCGAACCCGGTGGCGATGGCCTGGCCGGTGAAGGCGGTGGACAGCACCGCCAGGGCCAGGATCCCGGGCGCGAGGAAGTCCACGGACCGCTGGGCGCCCCCCACGGGCACGGTGATGATGTCCACGGAGGAGAACAGCACCAGCAGCAGGGCCGGGATGATCACCGTCAGCAGCAGCTGCTCCCCGTTGCGCAGCAGCATCCGGGTCTCCAGCGCCGTCTGGGCGAGGATCATGCGGGACACGGGCGCGGCCCCCGGGCGGGGCGTGAACGTACCGGCGCTCATGCGCGCAGCTCCTTACCGGTGAGCTCCAGGAAGACGTCTTCGAGCGTGTGCCGCTCCACCGACAGGCTGCTCGGCATCACGCCGTGCTGCGCGCACCAGGAGGCGACGGTGGCCAGCATCTGCGGGTCGACCTCGCCGACGACCCGGTAGGCGCCCGGCGTGAGCTCGGCGGCCCGGGTGCCGTCGGGCAGCGCCTTCAGCAGCGACGCGAGGTCGAGGGAGGGGCGGCCGGTGAAGCGCAGGGTGTTCTCGGCGCCGCCGCGGCACAGCTGCTCGGGGCTGCCGTGGGCGATGACCCGGCCCGCGTCGACGATCGCGACCTCGTCGGCCAGCTGCTCGGCCTCGTCCATGTGGTGGGTGGTGAGGATGACGGTGACCCCGTCGGCGCGCAGTTCCCGTACCAGGTCCCAGGTCGCGCGGCGGGCCTGCGGGTCCAGGCCCGCGGTCGGCTCGTCGAGGAAGACCAGCTCGGGGCGGCCCACCACGGCCATGGCCAGGGCCAGGCGCTGCTGCTGTCCGCCGGAGAGCCGGCGGTAGGGGGTGCGGCCGCAGCCGCCCAGCCCCAGCCGCTCGGCCAGGGCGTCCACGTCGAGCGGGTCGGCGTACAGCGCGGCCACGTGGCGCAGCATCTCGACGGCGCGGGCGCCGGAGTAGACCCCGCCCGACTGGAGCATCACGCCGATCCGGGGGCGCAGCGCCCCGGCCTGGGCGACCGGGTCGAGGCCGAGGACGCGGACGGTGCCGGCGTCGGGGCGCCGGTAGCCCTCGCAGGTCTCCACGGTGGTCGTCTTGCCCGCGCCGTTGGGACCGAGGACCGCGGTGACGGAGGCTCTGCGGACGGTGAGGTCCAGGCCGTCCACCGCGGTCTTGGGGCCGTACCGCTTCACCAGTCCGCGGATCTCCACGGCGGGGTCGTTGCTCATGCGGGTGAGTCTACGGAGCCCGAAAGGGGGCCCCGGGCGCCGGGGGAGGCCGCCTGGACCGCTGCGGCCGGACGGTGTTTCCGTGCAGGTGAGGGCCGTGATCACTTCACTCTGCGTGGGCGCATTAGGTAACCCTTAGTGATGGAGGACACCAGGAGTGGCGTCCGTCACGGCTTGTCGGGGCTCAAGTAATTACGCAACAATGGCGTTGTGAAATACGGCGAACGGCTGATGGAGACCCCGCACGGGGAACTCGCTACCGGGGAGCGGTCAACCCGCAACCGGGTCGCGCGCTCCATCCTGGACCACGGTCCGTCGACCGTCGCCGATCTCGCCGCGCGTCTCGGCCTCACCCAGGCCGCCGTCCGCCGCCACCTCGACACGCTCGTCGCCGACGACGTGGTCGCACCCCGTGAGCAGCGCGTGTACGGTGCGCGCACCCGGGGCCGGCCCGCCAAGGTCTTCGCGCTGACCGACTGCGGCCGTGACGCCTTCGACCAGTCCTACGACTCGCTCGCCACGGACGCCCTGCGCTGGATCGCGCAGTCCGCCGGCGGCGGCGAGCAGGGAGAGGCGGCCGTGGCCGCCTTCGCCCGGGCCCGCATGGACGCGCAGGCCGAGACCTACCGGGAGGCGGTCGAGGCGGCCGCCCCCGCGGACCGCGCCGAGGCCCTGGCCAAGGCGTTGACCGCGGACGGGTACGCTGCTACGGCGAAGAGCGCTCCCGGTCCGCACAGCGGTGAACAGCTCTGCCAGCACCACTGCCCGGTCGCCCACGTCGCCGAGCAGTTCCCGCAGCTCTGCGAGGCGGAGACCGAGGTCTTCTCCCGCCTGCTCGGGACGCACGTGCAGCGCCTCGCCACGATCGCCCACGGCGACGGGGTGTGCACCACGTTCATCCCACGAGGCGCGGGCGCCACACAGACCGACACATCAGCATCTGCAAGCACGGCCGGGAGGAACCCCGCATGACCACGGAGACTGCTCACCCTGAGCTCGATGGCCTGGGCACCTACGAATACGGCTGGGCCGACTCCGACGCGGCCGGCGCGGCTGCCAAGCGGGGTCTGTCCGAGGACGTCGTCCGGGACATCTCGGCGAAGAAGAACGAGCCCGAGTGGATGCTGAAGCTCCGCCTCAAGGGCCTGAAGCTCTTCGACAAGAAGCCCATGCCCACCTGGGGCTCCGACCTGTCGGGCATCGACTTCGACAACATCAAGTACTTCGTCCGGTCCACGGAGAAGCAGGCGGAGTCCTGGGAGGACCTGCCCGAGGACATCAAGAACACGTACGACAAGCTCGGCATCCCGGAGGCGGAGAAGCAGCGCCTCGTCGCGGGCGTCGCGGCCCAGTACGAGTCCGAGGTCGTCTACCACCAGATCCGCGAGGACCTGGAGCAGCAGGGCGTCATCTTCCTCGACACGGACACCGCGCTCAAGGAGCACCCGGAGCTCTTCCAGGAGTACTTCGGCACGGTCATCCCGGTCGGCGACAACAAGTTCGCCTCGCTGAACACCGCGGTGTGGTCCGGCGGCTCCTTCATCTACGTCCCCAAGGGTGTCCACGTGGACATCCCGCTCCAGGCCTACTTCCGCATCAACACGGAGAACATGGGCCAGTTCGAGCGGACGCTGATCATCGTCGACGAGGACGCCTACGTCCACTACGTCGAGGGCTGCACCGCCCCGATCTACTCCTCGGACTCGCTGCACAGCGCCGTGGTCGAGATCATCGTGAAGAAGGGCGGCCGCTGCCGCTACACGACCATCCAGAACTGGTCGAACAACGTCTACAACCTGGTCACCAAGCGCGCCGTGGCGTACGAGGGCGCGACCATGGAGTGGATCGACGGCAACATCGGCTCCAAGGTCACGATGAAGTACCCGGCCGTCTACCTGATGGGCGAGCACGCCAAGGGCGAGACCCTGTCCATCGCCTTCGCGGGCGAGGGCCAGCACCAGGACGCCGGCTCCAAGATGGTCCACATGGCGCCGAACACCTCCTCCAACATCGTCTCCAAGTCGGTGGCGCGAGGCGGCGGCCGCACCTCGTACCGCGGCCTGGTCGAGATCGGCGAGGGCGCCAGCGGCTCCAAGTCGAACGTGCTCTGCGACGCGCTCCTGGTCGACACGATCTCCCGCTCCGACACGTACCCGTACGTGGACGTCCGCGAGGACGACGTCTCCATGGGCCACGAGGCGACCGTCTCCAAGGTCTCCGAGGACCAGCTCTTCTACCTGATGAGCCGCGGCATGACCGAGTTCGAGGCCATGGCGATGATCGTGCGCGGCTTCGTCGAGCCGATCGCCAAGGAGCTGCCGATGGAGTACGCCCTGGAGCTGAACCGGCTGATCGAGCTGCAGATGGAGGGCTCGGTCGGCTGACCCGACCGCCCCACCGGCTCCACCCCACGACGCAGGCAGTGTCCGTACAAGAGAGTGAGCAAGACGACAGCCATGGCTGAGGCTCAGAACATTCCGGCGGGTTCGACCACCGCCGGCGCGATCGCGGTGGCCGCCGAGTCCACCGTCGCCACCCGGATGAGCGCACCGCCGTCCTTCGACGTGGCGGACTTCCCGGTTCCGCACGGCCGCGAGGAGGAGTGGCGCTTCACGCCGCTCGCCCGCCTCAAGGGCCTGCACGACGGCACCGCGACCGCCAACGGCAGCATGAAGGCCCAGATCGACGCGCCCGAGGGCGTCACGGTCGAGTCGGTGGAGCGCGACGACGCCCGCATCGGCAAGGCCGGCACCCCGGTGGACCGGGTCGCCGCCCAGGCGTTCTCCTCCTTCGCCAAGGCCACGGTCGTCACCGTGCCCAAGGAGGCCGTCCTGACCGAGCCCGTGCGCGTCTCGCTGCACGGCGAGGGCGGGACGACCTTCGGCCACACCGTCTTCGACGTGCAGGCCTTCGCCGAGGCCGTCATCGTCATCGACCACACCGGTGACGGCGTCCGCGCCGCCAACGTGGACTTCCTGATCGGCGACGGCGCCAAGGTGACCGTCGTCTCCATCCAGGACTGGGACGACACCGCCGTCCACTGCTCCCAGCACAACGCGCTGGTCGGCCGTGACGCGAGCTTCAAGTCGGTCGTCGTCACCTTCGGTGGCGACCTCGTCCGCCTGCACCCGCGGGTCAGCTACGCCGGCACCGGCGGCGAGGCCGAGCTCCTCGGCCTCTACTTCACCGACGCCGGCCAGCACCAGGAGCACCGCCTCCTGGTCACCCACGACGCCCCGCACTGCAAGTCCCACGTGGTCTACAAGGGTGCGCTCCAGGGCCAGGACGCCCACGCCGTCTGGATCGGCGACGTGCTCATCGAGAAGAGCGCCGAGGGCACCGACACCTACGAGATGAACCGCAACCTCGTCCTCACGGACGGCGCCCGGGTCGACTCGGTGCCGAACCTGGAGATCGAGACCGGCGAGATCGTCGGCGCCGGCCACGCCTCCGCGACCGGCCGCTTCGACGACGAGCAGCTCTTCTACCTGCAGGCCCGCGGCATCCCGGCCGACGAGGCCCGCCGTCTGGTCGTGCGCGGCTTCTTCGCCGAGCTCGTCCAGCAGATCGGTGTCCCGGACATCGAGGAGCGCCTGCTCGCCAAGATCGAGACCGAGCTTGAGGCGTCCGTCTGATGACCTACATGAAGGCCTGCTCGCTGAGTGAGCTTGAGGAGAACACCCCCAAGCGGGTGGAACTCGACGGGACGCCGCTGTCCATCGTCTCCACCGAGGGGGAGGTGTTCGCGATCAACGACATCTGCTCGCACGCGAACGTCTCGCTCTCGGAGGGCGAGGTCGAGGACTGCATGATCGAGTGCTGGCTGCACGGGTCGTCCTTCGACCTGCGCACCGGCAAGCCCTCGGGTCTGCCCGCAACGCGCCCCGTTCCCGTATACCCCGTAAAGATCGAAGGGGACGACGTGCTCGTCTCCCTCACCCAGGAGTCCTGAGGCACCCATGGCAACGCTTGAAATCCACGACCTGCACGTCTCCGTCGAGGCCGAAAACGGCGCCCGCGAGATCCTCAAGGGTGTCGACCTCACCGTCAAGCAGGGTGAGACGCACGCCATCATGGGCCCCAACGGCTCCGGCAAGTCCACCCTGGCGTACTCGCTCGCCGGTCACCCGAAGTACACCATCACCGGTGGCACCGTGACCCTCGACGGTGAAGACGTCCTGGAGATGTCCGTCGACGAGCGCGCCCGCGCCGGCGTCTTCCTCGCCATGCAGTACCCGGTCGAGGTCCCCGGCGTCTCGGTCTCCAACTTCCTGCGCACCTCGGCCACCGCCATCCGCGGCGAGGCGCCGAAGCTGCGTACCTGGGTGAAGGAGGTCAAGTCCGCGATGGAGCAGCTCCAGATGGACCCGGCCTTCGCCGAGCGCAACGTCAACGAGGGCTTCTCCGGCGGTGAGAAGAAGCGCCACGAGATCCTCCAGCTGGAGCTCCTCAAGCCGAAGATCGCGATCCTCGACGAGACCGACTCCGGCCTCGACGTCGACGCGCTGCGCATCGTCTCCGAGGGCGTCAACCGCGTCCGCGAGACCGGTGAGGTCGGCACCCTGCTGATCACCCACTACACGCGCATCCTGCGGTACATCAAGCCGGACTTCGTGCACGTGTTCGCGAACGGCCGGATCGCCGAGTCCGGTGGCGCCGAGCTGGCCGACCAGCTTGAGGCCGAGGGCTACGACAAGTACGTGAAGGGTGGCGCTACCGCGTGACGCAGCTGCCTGGCCTCCTCGACATCGAGGCGATCCGCAAGGACTTCCCCCTGCTGGATCGTGTGGTCCACGACGGGAAGAAGATCGTTTACCTGGACAACGCGGCGACCTCGCAGAAGCCTCGCCAGGTGCTCGACGCGCTGAACGAGTACTACGAGCGGCACAACGCCAACGTCCACCGCGGCGTGCACGTGCTCGCCGAGGAGGCCACGGCGCTGTACGAGGGCGCCCGCGACAAGGTCGCCGCCTTCATCAACGCCCCGAGCCGCGACGAGGTGATCTTCACCAAGAACGCCTCGGAGTCGCTCAACCTGGTCGCCAACATGCTCGGCTGGGCGGACGAGCCCTACCGGGTCGACCGCGAGACCGAGATCGTCATCACGGAGATGGAGCACCACTCCAACATCGTGCCGTGGCAGCTGCTCTCGCAGCGCACCGGCGCGAAGCTGAAGTGGTTCGGCCTCACCGACGACGGCCGGCTCGACCTCTCCTCCATCGAAGAGGTCATCACGGAGAAGACGAAGATCGTCTCCTTCACGCTGGTCTCCAACATCATGGGCACGATCAACCCGGTCGAGGCGATCGTCCGCCGCGCCCAGGAGGTCGGCGCGCTGGTGCTGATCGACGCCTCGCAGGCCGCTCCGCACCTGCCGCTGGACGTGCAGGCGCTCGGCGCCGACTTCGTGGCCTTCACCGGCCACAAGATGTGCGGCCCGACCGGCATCGGCGTCCTGTGGGGCCGCCAGGAGCTCCTGGAGGACCTGCCCCCGTTCCTCGGCGGCGGCGAGATGATCGAGACCGTGTCCATGCACGCCTCGACGTACGCCCCGGCACCCCACAAGTTCGAGGCGGGCACGCCCCCGATCGCCCAGGCCGTCGGCCTCGGCGCGGCCGTGGACTACCTCACCTCGATCGGCATGGAGAACATCGCCGCGCACGAGCACGCGATCACGGAGTACGCGGTCAAGCGCCTCGCCGAGGTGCCCGACCTGCGGATCATCGGCCCCACCACGGCCGAGGACCGCGGCGCCGCGATCTCCTTCGTGCTCGGGGACATCCACCCGCACGACGTCGGCCAGGTGCTGGACGAGCAGGGCATCGCGGTCCGCGTGGGACACCACTGCGCGCGCCCCGTCTGCCTGCGGTACGGAATTCCCGCGACCACGCGAGCGTCTTTCTATCTGTACTCCTCTCCGGCGGACGTGGACGCGCTGATCGACGGGCTGGAGCACGTACGGAACTTCTTCGGCTGACGGACGAGGGCGACGAGGACCAGTGAAGCTGGATTCGATGTACCAGGAACTGATCCTGGACCACTACAAGCACCCGCACGGGCGCGGCCTGCGCGACGGTGACGCCGAGGTGCACCACGTCAACCCGACGTGCGGCGACGAGATCACGCTGCGCGTGAAGTACGACGGAGAGACGCTCACCGACGTCTCCTACGAGGGCCAGGGCTGCTCCATCAGCCAGGCCAGCGCCTCCGTGCTGAACGAGCTGCTCGTCGGCAAGAAGGTGTCCGAGGCGCAGCGGATCCAGGACGTGTTCCTGGAGCTGATGCAGTCCAAGGGCAAGATCGAGCCGGACGAGGAGATGGAGGAGGTGCTGGAGGACGCCGTCGCGTTCGCCGGTGTCTCCAAGTATCCGGCGCGCGTGAAGTGTGCTCTCCTGAGCTGGATGGCCTGGAAGGACGCGACCGCCCAGGTTCTGGGCGACGCGGAGAGGAAGACGGCATGACCGAGAACGCGACGCCCGAGGCGTCGATCAAGCCGGCCACCGAGGAGGAGGTCCGCGAGGCCCTCTACGACGTGGTCGACCCCGAGCTGGGCATCGACGTCGTCAATCTGGGTTTGATCTACGGCATCCACATCGACGACGCGAACATCGCCACTCTCGACATGACGCTGACCTCGGCGGCCTGCCCGCTGACGGACGTCATCGAGGACCAGGCGAAGTCGGCGACCGACGGGATCGTCAACGAGCTGCGCATCAACTGGGTCTGGATGCCCCCGTGGGGCCCGGACAAGATCACGGACGACGGTCGTGAGCAGCTGCGCGCGCTCGGCTTCAACGTCTGACCAGTCCTCGACCGGTCCTTCGACCGCTCGCTGTGTGAGGGCCCCCGGCACCACGGTGCCGGGGGCCCTTTGCGTTCTTCCGGACGACGGGCACCGTGCACCGGGAGTTGGCCGCCGTGGCCGAACCTTCTCGACGGCCGTCACGAGCGGCGGCCTGGCAGGGAGGGAGGACCCGCGATGAAGAAGCAGTTGTCCATCACCGGGATCGCGGCGCTGCTGGTCGTCGCGGCCGGCGTGCCCGCGCAGGCGGTCACGTACGGGACGCCGACCATCGCGCTGTCGGCGTCGTACCTGACGGGGGCCGTGGGCGCGGTCGGGGACCCCTCGGTGAACGTGACCGTCGGTCAGCTCGGTGCGGACCCGGCCGCCTTGACGGTCAGTGCGTCCGCGTCGACCCGGGCCTCGGTCGCCGGGACGGGTGACGTGACGGTCACCGGCGCGGGAGCCGTACGGCAGCTGGCCGTCACCGCGCGCGGGCGCGGTTACACCAGCCTCACCGTCAAGGTGACCGGGCTGGGCGGCAAGAGCGCCACCAAGACGCTGTCCTACGCGGCTTCGGCGGCCGTGCAGAACCCGGCCGACGCCCGGTACTTCACGGGGGCCTCCGACTCCTCCGCCGCGGTGGACGTGGGCGGCGGTTACACCGTGGTAGCCGACGACGAGAACAACGTCCTGCGGCTGTACGACCGTTCCCGTTCCGGTGCGCCGGTCAGGACCTGGGACTTCAGCACGCAGCTCGGTGTCAGCAAGGAGGTGGACATCGAGGGGGCCACCCGCATCGGCGACACCGTCTACTGGACGGGCTCGCTCGGCAACAACAAGGACGGCGAGTACAAGGCGCCCCGCAACACCGTCTTCACCACCGCGGTGAGCGGCTCCGGCGCGGCCACGCAGCTCGCGTACGGGCGCTCGTACCAGCGGCTGCGCGAGGACCTGGTGGACTGGGACACGGCGAACGGCAACCGCTACGGCTTCGCGGCCGGGACGGCGGCAGGCCAGGCACCGAAGCAGATCGACGGCTTCAACGTGGAGGGGCTGGAGTTCGCGCCGGGATCCACCACGACGGCGTACCTCGGCTTCCGGGCCCCGCTGGCCCCCGCGGTCCCGGGCGGCCGGGCGCTGATCGTGCCGGTGGTGAACTTCGACAAGGTGCTGTCGAGCGGCGCCAAGGCGGCCTTCGGGGCGGGCATCGAACTCGACCTCGGCGGGCTGTCCGTCCGCGACCTGCGCAGGAACGCTGCGGGCCAGTACCTGATCCTGGCCGGTTCCTGGGCCGCGGACGACAACTCCGACCCGTACGCCCTCTACCAGTGGGACGGTGTCCCGGGCCACGCCCCGGTCCAGCGCGCCGACCTGCCGACCACCGACCCGGGCGGCTGGGAGGCCCTGGTGGACGTGCCGGACCTGTCGGTGGCGGGCGCGCGCGTGCAGGTGGTCACGGACAGCGGGTCCGCGGACCTGTACGGGGACGGGGTCGAGGCGAAGGACCTGACGCACCCGGAGTGGAAGAAGGCCCGGGCGGCCTGGTTCACGCTGAACTGAACTGAACTGAACTGAACTGAACTGAAACTGAACCGGACCGGACCGGACTGAACCGGTGCGGGGCGATGTGTACTGTCGTACACATGCCTTTCGTACTGCTCGCCGCGGCCATCGCCGCCGAGGTGGCCGGCACCACCTCCATGAAGTTCAGCCAGGGTTTCACGAAGCTGTGGCCGTCGCTGGGCACCCTCGTGGGGTACGCCATCGCCTTCACCCTGCTCGCGCAGACGCTGAAGTCGATGTCGGTGGGTACGGCGTACGCGATCTGGGCCGGGGTCGGCACGGCCGCGATCGCCGCCATCGGGATGGTGTTCCTGGGTGAGGCGGCCACCGCCGCCAAGATCGCCGGAATCGCGCTGATCATCGCCGGGGTGGTGCTGTTGAACCTGGGCGGAGCGCACTGATGGGCCGCCGGTACGATCCCGACCGGCGCCAGCGGATCATCGACGCGGCGATCCGGGTGGTGGGCGCGAAGGGCATCGCCGGGCTGAGCCATCGCAGCGTGGCGGCGGAGGCGGACGTGCCGCTGGGTTCGACCACCTACCACTTCGAAACGCTGGACGACCTGCTCGTGGCGGCGCTGCGGCAGGCGAACGCCGGCTTCGCGCCGGTGCCGGAGGCGGTCTGCGGAGCGGAGCTGGCGGCGGAGCTGGCCCGCCTGCTGGGGGAGTTCCTGACGGCGGACCGGGGCCGGGCGGAGCTGGAGTACGAGCTCTACCTGGCAGCGCTGCGCAGGCCGGCGCTGCGGCCGGTGGCCGCGGCGTGGGCGGAGTCGGTGACGGCGGCCCTGGCGGACCGTGTCGACCCGGCGACGGCGCGGGCGGTGGTGGCGGTACTGGACGGGATCAGCCTGCAGGTGCTCCTGACGGACACCCCGTACGACGAGCGCCATGCGTGCGAGGTCCTGACGCGGGTGCTCGCCCGGCCGTAGCCGCCGCGACCGTCGGATCCGGGCCCGCTCCGGGGGATTCGGCCGGGCGCCGGCCCGGCCGCGCGTCAGGCTCCTGCGCGGACCGTGGCCAGTGCCGTCGCGACGCCGGCTTCGATGTCCTGGACGGGGTAGAGCACTTCCCGCACCGTGCGCTCCCGGTCGAGCACCAGCGTCAGGCGCTTCAGCCGGCTCATCCCCGCCGCGCGGAACGTCGGCAGGCGGAGGGCGGCCGTCAGGGTGAGGTCCGCATCCGAGAGGAGCGGGAAGCGGAGCTTCTCCGACTCCGCGAACTCCCGCTGCTCGTCGGGGCGCTGCGTCGAGACGCCGTGCACGGTCGCCCCCGCCGCCGTGAACTCCGCGAGCTGGTCCCGGTAGGTGCACGATTCGAAGGTGCAGCCCTTGGCGCCGGGGATCCCCGCCCAGCCGGGCGGATAGGACTCGGCCCGGGCGTACGCGCCGGGGAAGCAGTACAGGACGGTGAACGGGGTGTCCGCCACCGGGTCGCGGAGCTCGCCGAAGCGGTCCGGCAGGAGCAGCTCCGGCAGCCGGGTGCCGCGCAGCGCGTGGACCCGTACCGCCTCCTTCGAGGCCTCGTGCGTCGTCGCCGTCATCTCTCCCTCTCCCAGGACCCAGGTGTCTCCCCAGTCCTGGAGGGCGACCAGGACGGGCAGCAGTCCCCGCCCGCGCGGGGTCAGCCGGTACTCGTGCCGCACCGGACGTTCCTGGTACGGCTCGCGCGTCAGCACCCCGGCGTCGACCAGCAGTTTCAGCCGCTCGGCCAGCACTTTCCGGGACACGCCCAGCTCGCGCTGGAACTCCTCGAAGCGGTGCAGCCCGCGCGCGGCGTCGCGGACGATCAGAAGCGTCCACCAGTCCCCCACGACGTCGAGGGCCTGGGCGATGGAGCAGTCCGCGTCGCCGAGGTGTGTGCGCTGGGCCATGGCACTCCTTTGTCCGTTGACCCAAGGCTGTCATGCTGACATAGTCCGTTCCCAAAAGGAACTGACTCGGGGGTGGCGGAGTGCTGCAGGGGTTCAAGGACGTGCCCAGAGTGGTGTGGCTGCTGGCGGCAGGGGTGTTCGTCAACGCCGTCGTCAGCTTCACCTTCGTTTTCGTCTTCCTGTACCTGACCGGGCCGCGCGGACTGGGCGCCGCGGAGGCCGGCCTGGTCACCGGGGCCGGGGGCGTCGGCCTCGTCGCGGGGAACTTCACCGGCGGCTGGTACGGGGACCGCTTCGGCCACCGCCGGGTGCTGCTCGCCGCCGCCACCCTCGGCGGCCTCACCCTCATGGCCTTCCCGCTCCTGTCGGCCCCGCTGCTGTACGCCGCCCTTCCGCTGGCCCAGTACGCCTCCGGGGTGATCCGGGCCGCGAACTCCGCCCTGGTCGCCGTCGCCGTCCCCGAAGGGGCCCGGCGGCAGGCCTTCGCCGTCGTGCGCTGCGTCTCGAACGGCGGTTTCACCCTCGGCCCGCCGCTGGGCGCGCTGGTCGCGACGGGCCTCTCGTACGACTGGCTCTTCGTCGCGGACGGCCTCGGCACCCTCTTCTTCGCCCTGTGGACCGCGCGCGTCGTCCCCGCCCGCGGTGCTTCCCGGACCCCCGCCGCGGCCCCGGACGGGGGTCGGGGCCGCGGCGTGTGGCAGGAGCTGCGGGCCCGGCCCGCCGTACTGGTCCTGCTCGCCGCGATCCTGCCGACCGACCTCGTCTACCGCCAGCAGTACGGCACCTTCCCCGTCTTCCTGGCCGACCACGGCCTGGACACCCGGGCCTTCGGCCTCGTGATCGCCCTCAACGGCGGCGTCATCCTGCTGCTGGAGCTCCCGGCCGCCGTCGCACTGCGCCACCGGCCTCCCCTGCCGGTCATCGCGACCGGACTGCTGCTGGTCGGGGCCGGGTACGCGGCCCTGCTGACCGGGGCCGGGATCGCGAGCGCCACCGCCATGATCCTGCTGCTGAGCCTCGGCGAGATCCTGTACAAGACCACCGCCACCGCCTACGTCGCCGACCAGGCCCCCGAGCATGCGATCGGGCGGTTCCAGAGCCTGTACGCGGGGATCTCCGTCAGCGGCGTCGTCCTCGGCCCGCCGCTCGGCGGAGCCCTGTACGCCGCGGCGCCCGGGCTGCTGTGGCCCTTGTGCGCCGGGCTCGCAGCGGGAGCGGGCGCGGCCGTCTTCTGGGCCTCCCGGCGCGCCGTGCGCCACGCGGCGCGACCGTCACATGAGACCGGTTCGCACCCTCGGGCCGTCGCCGGTTAGGTTTCGGATATGACTGCTACGCGTACCACCGGCGCCGTCGCCGCCGGACTTGCCACCATCGCCGCCGACGGCACCGTCCTCGACACCTGGTTCCCCGCCCCCGAGCTGGTCGCCGAGCCCGGCCCGGCCGGCACCGAGCGCCTGACCGCCGAACAGGCCGTGGAACTGCTCGGCGAGGCCGCGCCCAAGGCCCTCGGGCCGGACGCGCGCCGCGGTGTCGAGGTCGTAGCCGTCCGCACCGTGATCTCCTCCCTGGAGGACAAGCCGCTCGACGCGCACGACGCGTACCTGCGCCTGCACCTGCTCAGCCACCGCCTGGTCAAGCCCCACGGCCAGAACCTGGACGGCGTCTTCGGACTGCTCGCCAACGTGGCCTGGACCTCGCTGGGCCCGGTCGCGGTGGACCAGATCGAGACCGTCCGCCTCAACGCGCGCGCCGAGGGGCTGCACCTGCAGGTCACCTCGATCGACAAGTTCCCGCGGATGACGGACTACGTGCTCCCCAAGGGCGTGCGCGTCGCCGACGCCGACCGGGTCCGCCTCGGTGCGCACCTCGCCGAGGGCACCACCGTCATGCACGAGGGCTTCGTCAACTTCAACGCGGGCACCCTGGGCACCTCGATGGTCGAGGGCCGCATCTCGGCCGGTGTCGTGATCGGCAACGGATCGGACATCGGCGGCGGCGCGTCCACGATGGGCACCCTCTCGGGCGGCGGCAAGCAGATCATCTCGATCGGCGAGCGCTGCCTGATCGGCGCCGAGGCGGGCGTCGGCATCGCGCTGGGCGACGAGTGCATCGTCGAGGCCGGCCTGTACGTGACCGCGGGCACCCGCGTCACCCTCCCGGACGGCCAGATCGTCAAGGCCCTGGAGCTCTCCGGCGCCAGCAACATCCTCTTCCGCCGCAACTCGGTCACCGGAGCCGTCGAGGCCCGCCCGAACAACGCGGTCTGGGGCGGCCTGAACGAGATCCTGCACAGCCACAACTGAGCCGCACTCCGCGGGCCCTCCCTCCCCGAGCGGGGGAGGGCCCGCGGAGTCAGTGCAGGGGCAGGCTGCGGACCAGTCCGGCGAAGGCCTGTTCCTCGGCCTCCGTCAGTTCGACCGACTCCATCGGGTGCGCGGCGGCCCCGCGCTGCGCCGGGATGAACGTGAGGCGCTCGCGGGCGCCCGGCTCCGCGCGCTCGAAGCGCCTGTGCCTGAGCAGGTGGCGCAGGCCCACCACGCCGACGAGTGCGGCCACCAGCAGGATCGCCAGGCCGATTTCCCGGGCGGGGACGATGGAGGGGGACATGCGGGCCTCCGGAAGTACGGCGGGCACGGTCGAGCGTGGGGACACTCAACACCACGACCCGGGTCGAACGGGCCGGTATGTGGCGAGCGTCACGTCAGGGGCGAAAACCCCCTCCGTCAGTCCGCCAGCCTCAGCTTGAAGCCCTCGTGGGTGCGCGCCCAGCCCAGCCGCTCGTAGAAGCGGTGGGCGTCCGTCCGCCGCTTGTTGCTGGTCAGCTGCATCAGACCGCAGCCGCGCTCGCGCGCCCGCTCCGTCGCGCGCCGCATCAGCTCCGCCCCCAGCCCGGCGCCCCGCCGGTCGGCGCGCACTCGTACCGCCTCCACGAGCGCCCGCTCCCGGCCGCCCTGGCCCAGGCCCGGGACGTAGGTGAGCTGGAGGCAGCCGAGCACGTCCGCCCCGTCGGCCAGGACCAGCAGCTCGTTGCGGGCGTCCGCCTCGATCGCGTCGAAGGCCCGCTCGTGGGCCGCGGTCACGGGGGACGGTCCGCCGTCCGCCAGCAGGGCGAGTACGGCGGGCAGGTCCTCACGGGTCGCGGTGCGGAAGATCACGGTCCTGAGTGTGGCAGGGGCCCCGGCCGGGACGGCGGCCGGGGCCCCTGCGGTCAGACGGCCGCCTGCTACGGGCGGAAGCGCAGCACCTGCGGGTCGTGGTCGCTGTTCTGGGCCGAGAACTCAGCGTTGATGTGCACGCTGTCGTACGTGAACGACTTGATCGCCGGGCTGGTCAGGATCTGGTCCAGCACCTGCGCGTTGCCCTGGTACACGTAGGAGTAACGTTCCGCCTTCGGCAGCGACTTGATCGCCGAGTACAGGGCGCCGCCGTCCTCCAGCGCCTGCGCCGTCGCCGAGAACTCGAAGTCGTTGATGTCACCGAGGACCAGGACGTTCGCGTTCTTCTCGGTGGCCAGCAGGTTCTTGACGAAGCCGTTCACGGCCTGGGCCTGCAGCAGCCGCTTCGCCTCCGACGAGCGCACCGGCGGCTGGTGGTGGGAGGTCAGGCCCTCGTCGCCGCCCTTCGAGCTGAAGTGGTTGGCGATCACGAAGACCGTACGGCCACGGAAGACGAACTCGCCGGCCAGCGGCTTGCGGCTGTCCTGCCAGGCCGGGTTCGCCGGGTCGATCCGGCCGGGGGAGTGGGTGAGGGCCGCGTGGCCCTGCTCCGTCGTCACGCCGGTCGCGGTCGTCGAGTCGCCCGCCGCACGGTCGGTGAAGGAGACGCGGGCCGGGTTGAACAGGAACACCTGGCGGATGTTGCCGCCGGGCTCGCCGCCGTCCTTGTTGTTCTCCGGGTTGACGGTCCGCCACTGGTACGCCGGGCCGCCCGCGGCCGCGATCGCCGCCGTGAACTTCGTCAGCGTCTGCTCGGCGGACACCGTGCCGTCGTTCTTGGCACCGTTGTCGTCCTGGATCTCCTCCAGGGCCACGATGTCGGGGGAGGCGAGGTTCTCGACGACCGCCTTCGCGAGGTTGTCGAACTTCTCCTGCGGGTCGGACGGGTCGAGGTTCTCGACGTTGTACGTGGCCACCGCGAGCTCACCCGGGGCCTGCGCCTTGGTCTTCTCGGGGGCGAGGGTGCCGGGGGTGACGGTGCCCAGCGTGCGGGCCACCAGCGTGTAGCCGCCGAACTGGTTGAAGTCCAGCGGGCCCTCGGTGGGGCCGGTCAGCTTGTCGCCGACGTTGGCCACCGGGAAGGGCTGCTGCGCGAGCGGCGCGAGCTGCTGGATCTGCAGGCGGCCGGTGTTCTGGGACTCGTACGAGCCGTACAGCGTGCCGCCCCGCTTGGCGGTGTGCTCCCAGCCCTTGACCGTGACCCACAGCTCCGCGTACGGGTCGGTGGCGCCGACCACGCGCGAGGTGCCGATCGCGACGTTCATGCCCTCCAGGGACTCGTAGAAGTCCAGGGCGTAGCGCGAGGGGTCGAGGGCCAGGCCGTTGATGCTGCCGCCGGCGGCCGGGTCGCCCGCCGGGGCGTACTCGGCGGGCACGCTGTACTCGTTGATCGCGGTGGCCTCGGGCAGCGCGTTGCCGGAGGAGACCACGGTCACGGACGGCTTGGAGATCTGCGTGACCGACTGGTTGCCGGAGCCCGCCCCGCCGGGGACGTACTCGCCGACCAGGCCGGAGACCTTCACCGCGTCGCCGACGGCCACGGTGGGGGCCGAGCTCGTGAAGACGAAGATGCCTTCGCTGGTGGCGGCGTTGTCATCGGCGTCGGGGTCCTGGATCCAGAAGCCGCGCGAGCCGTACGTGCGCACGCCCGTGACGATGCCTTCGACGCCGGTGACCTGCTTGCCGTTGAGCGGGGATATCCGGGTGGTGCCCTGGATGTCGTGGATGCGTATCGAATCGGCGGACACGGCGCCTTCGGCCGCGTCGGCGGTGCCCGCGAGCAGGCCGGTGGCCAGGGCGGTGGCGACGAGGGCCGCGACGGCGGCGGAACGGGGATGCGAGGAGCGCATGGGCGGGAACTCCGGTGTGTGGAGGCGGAAAGCGAGGGGGGTGGTACCTGCGTGCGACGTGACCCACGGGTCCGGAAAACGACCCGATAGATCTACGCGCGTCAATTTCCTGGGTGACCAGCGAAGTTGTCAAGGCCTCCAGGGAATACGGCAGCTGACTGTGGGATGAACCAAAGGTGATGGCCCGCCGGACGTGCCCGAATTGCGTCTACGCTGGTGCGCCGGACGGCCGTCCTGCCGTCCGCAGCCGGACCGTTGGCCGGCCCCCGACTCCAGACTCCCGACTCCGACGTCCGCGAGGAGACCCGCCCCATGTCACCAGAGCCGCACGCCACGCTGCCGCCGGTACGGCTGCCCTCCGATGCGGAACTGGCCCGCGACGCCCTCGTCGCCCCGCTCTTCGCCCGGGCCGTACGGCTGGCCCGCTGGGCCGGGCCCGGCACCCGCGTGGACATCGGCGGCGAACTGGTCGCCGCCCAGCTGCCCGAGGCGGCCGCCGCGCTCGGCCTCGACCCCGCCGACGAGGACGGCCCGGCGCTCGCGAGCCAGGCATGGCGGGTGGCCGTGGACACCGGCCTGGTCGACGTCACCGAGCCGGAGGAGGACGGCGGGGAGGAGAGCGGTACCGCCGCGCCCGGGGAGGACCTGGCCCTGGTGGCCGGGGGCGCGCCCGGCGAGGTGCTCGACCTGTGGCTGGCCGCGCTCGACACCGTGCTCGCCGATGCGGCGGTGCCCGACCTGGAGGGCCTCGTCGACGCCCTGGACGCGGGCGGCGAGGTGGACTTCGACCAGCTCGACTGGAACCCGCAGCGCGAGGCCGACTTCCTCGACGGCGTCCTCGCCAACCTCTACCTGCTCACCGCCGCCGGACACGAGGCCTCCGGCGGTCCGGTTCCGCTGCCCGTGCTAGCCGCCTCGATGGTCATCCCCGAGGACATGGGCGAGCCGACCGACGCCGTCCTGGAGCAGGTCTCCGACGCGATGATGCGGCTCGACGACCAGTTCAGGCAGCTGGAGCCCATCGGCCTGGTCGAGTTCCGGCCCGTCGACGAGGCGCTGATGCGGGAGGCGGACGACGAGGAGCTCGCCACCGGCCCGGTGGCCGGACCGGCCGCCGGGGACCTCGACGACGAGGACGTGTCCCGCTACGGGATGGTCCGGCTCACCCCGCTCGGCCTGTACGGGATCCGCGCCCGCATGATGGAGGCCGGAGTCCGCGCCCCCGCCGTCGGCGAACTGGCCGACAAGGGCGCGGACGCGCTGCTCGACGCGGTCTGCGACTACCCGGAGGGAGCGGCCCAGGCCGAGATGGAGCAGTGGCTCAAGGGCCGCGAGCCGTCCGTCGCCGCCGCCGAACTGCTTGCCGCCGCCCGGGGCTCCGACGAGGGCGGCCCGCTGCGCCGGCTGCGCTGCCAGCAGGCCCTCGCTCCGGCCGGGCCGGAGGTCGAGCCGGCCGTCCGCGCGGTGCTGGACGACCCGGAGCTGGGCGGGCTCGCCCGGGTGTGGCTCGCGGAGCGCGGGGTGGCCGACGTACCGGCGCCGGACGGGGCGATGGTGTTCTGGCTGACCATCGACACGATCGCCGCGCAGCTGGCCGCGGACGGGGAGACGGCGGAACTCCCGCTGCTGATGGAGTCCCTGACCGCCCACCATGCGGGCTTCTTCGACCAGGCCTGGCGGTCCCCCCACCCGGCGACCGCCCACGTACTGGAGGCCATGGGCCGGCTCCACCCGGACAGGAAGGTCGCCAAGGAAGCCCGTAAGGCCGCCTTCAAGGCCCGCTCGCGCCGGCTCTGACGGAGCGCGGAGCAGGCGGCGAGGGGAGCAGTGCGGGGAGGGGGCGGGGAGCGGGAGGACCGGCGTGCGGACCGGATCCGGGGCCGGGATCCGGATCCGCCGGCGACCGCCGGGACGGAACGAGCCGTTCCTGCACCGGACTTGGCCATTCCGGGAGCGGGCAAGGGGTCGGCCTGCCGTCGCGGGTAGTTCAGCCGCCGTTCACGTGCGGGCGGGAGCGTGTGCGCCGACGCCCGCACCACAGGCGCACCCCACCTCCTCACCCCTGGAGAACCGATGGCGCTCAGCCGCAGAGACTTCACCGCCCGAACCGTCATCGCCGGAGCAGGAGTCGCGCTCACCGGGACGGTCGGCGCCCTGGCCACCGCCCCGGGGGCGCTGGCGGCCGACGACAGCACCCGGCGCGACGAGCAGGGCCGGCCCTGCGCGCCCGGCTACGGCCCGCTGGTCCCGGACCCCGCCGGGATCCTTGCCCTCCCCGCGGGCTTCAGCTACCGCGTCATCACCCGCAGCGGTGTCACCACCCTGGAGACCGGGGAGTCCACCCCGTCCAACCACGACGGCACGGCTGCCTTCGAGGGCCACCGCGGAGTCACCCTCCTCGTCAACAATCACGAGCTGAAGGGCCCGCGCACCTCCTGGGCCCACCCCGTCCCGCTCACCGAGGGCCTCGTCTACGACCCGGCCGCCGCCGGCGGCTGCACCGTCGTCGAGGTCCGCCGTGGCGGCGAGGTCGCCGAATGGGTGGGCATCGCCGGTACGTCGACCAACTGCGCCGGCGGGGCCACCCCCTGGGGGACCTGGCTGACCTGCGAGGAGACCGAGGACCTCGCCGGAAAGAACGGCATGACCAAGGACCACGGGTACGTCTTCGAGGTCGACCCGCACGACCGGCGCGCCAACCGCGGGCCGCAGCCGGTCAAGGCCTTCGGGCGGTACGCCCACGAGGCCGTCGTGATCGACCCGCACCAGGGCCACGCCTACCTGACCGAGGACGCCTCCGGCCCCAACGGGCTGCTCTACCGCTGGACCCCGCCGAGCGGGTTCCGCCACGGCCGCGGCAGGCTGCGTACGCTCGCGGCCGACGCCGGGGTGCTGGCCGCCGCCAAGTGCTTCGACAGCGGGGGCCGGTTCGTCGACGACCTCTCGCGCGCGACGAAGATCGGCACCGTGTACGGGGTCGACTGGGTGGAGGTGCCGGACCGCGACGCGAGGACGGTGTCGGTGCGCAAGCAGTTCGGGGAGGGCGCGGTGACCCGCTCGCGCAAGCTGGAGGGCATGTGGTGGGCCGACGGGGGCGCCTACTTCGTCTCCTCCTACGCCCGCGAGGAGAGCCCGGGCGCGGCCCACGACGGCCAGGTGTGGTTCTACGACCCCAAGCGGCGCACCGTCCGGCTGATGGTGCTCCTCGGGGTGAACGCGGACACCTCCAAGGACGGAGCCCTCGACGGGCCCGACAACATCACCGTCTCCCCGTACGGCGGCCTGGTCATCGCGGAGGACGGCAGCGGTCTGCAGCACCTCTTCGGCGCCACCGAGTCGGGCCGCACCTATCCGCTGGCGCGCAACGAGCTGAACATCGGGACCGAGCAGGAGCCGGAGTACTCGGAGTTCACGGGGGTCTGCTTCTCACCGGACGGGCGCACCCTGTTCGCCAACATCCAGGAGCCGGGCATCATGCTGGCCATCACCGGTCCGTGGCGGCGCGTCACGCGCTGACGGCCGGACGGCTGCGCCGCCGCCCTGTCAGGGGGCGGCGGCGACCTCGGTCATCTCGGCGCGGCTGGCTGCGGCCCATTCCTCCAGCAGGAACTCGTACGCCTCGGAGGGCCACTCGTCATCCACCCGCGTCTCGACGAGGCGCCGTATCGCCTCGTTCGCCTCTGCGGCGGACGGGCGGGCGGGACCCGCGGGCCGGAGTGTCTTGTACATGGGTTCAAGGCTACGGGCGGGCACTGACGGCCACCCCTGCTTTAAGGGTGCAATCCATCACCTCGGTCACCGTGAGGTGGGTCACCGTAGCTCGATGTGCCCGCTCCACCTGCTCAGAGTGCCTGGGAGCCGGGCTTGACCATGCCGCGCACTGTGCGCGACTTCACAAACTCGCCCATGGCCGTCATCTCCCATTCGCCCGAGAACTGGCGAATCAGTTTGGCCATCATCACGCCGGTCTGCGGTTCGGCGCCCGTCAGGTCGAAGCGGACCAGCTCCTCCTCGGTCGCCGCGTCGATCAGGCGGCAGTAGGCCTTGGCGACCTCGGTGAACTTCTGGCCGGAGAAGGAGTTCACCGTGAAGATCAGTCCGGTGGCCTCGGCGGGGAGCCGGCCGAGGTCCACCATGATCACCTCGTCGTCCCCGGCTCCCTCGCCGGTGAGGTTGTCGCCCGAGTGCTTGACGGCGCCGCCGAGGATCGACAGCTTGCCGAAGTAGCAGCTGTCGATGTGGTTGCGCTGCGGGCCGTACGCGATGACGGAGGCGTCGAGGTCGATGTCCCGGCCGCCGAACGCGGGCTCCCAGCCCAGGCCCATCTTCACCTGGGAAAGCAGGGGGCGGCCGTTCTTGACCAGGGAGACGGTCTGGTTCTTCTGCAGGCTCACGCGCCCCTTGTCCAGATTGACCTTCCCGGAGCCGGCGGCGGGAGCCGGGGCGGCGGGCGGCGCGGGCGGGGCCGGCGGGGCCGCGGGGGCCGCCGGGGTGCTTCCCCAGGCGGGAGCCGACGGGGCCTGCGGGGCGGGGGCCGGAGCCTGCGGGGCGGGGGCGGGCGCCGCGGCGGGCTCCTCGTCCACGGAGACCCCGAAGTCGGTGGCGATCCCGGCGAGGCCGTTCGCATAGCCCTGGCCGACCGCGCGTACCTTCCAGACGCCGCCGCGCTGGTAGACCTCGACCACCACGAGAGCCGTCTCGGTGCCCAGCTGCGGCGGGGTGAAGGTGGCGATCACCGCGCCGGTGTCCGCGTGGCGCACGGTGGCCGTGGGCTCGATGCCCTGGAAGGTCTGGCCAGCGGCGTCGGGGCTCGCGGTGACCACGATGCGCTCGATGCCGGGCGGCAGCGCGCCGGTGTCCACGGTGATCGAGTCGGGCGCCGCGCCGCCGCCCGACCGGTAGGCGACACCGGGCCCGGACGGCTGGTTGTAGAAGATGAAGTCGGCGTCGGAACGCACCTTGCCGTCGCCCGCGAGGAGCAGACCCGACACGTCGAGCCGCACCGGGGCAGCCACGTCCACCGTCACCCGGACGGCGTTGAGCGGCAGGTTGGAACCAGGGGTCATAGCGGTCATGCACGGAGAACGACCGGAGCCGCTTTGCCGTTCCCTTACCGTCGCGGGAGATTTCCGGTTACCGCCCCCGCCTGCCGCAGCGCGCCGCGGCCCGGGTCAGCGCCGGTTGCGGGGGTGGTTCTTCGCCATCCGCTCGTTGCCGAACTTGTAGGCGCCGGTCCAGCGGGCCATCACCAGCTGGGCGTCGCCCGCCTCCACCTCGGCGAGGAACTTCTCCGCGCGCCCGCCCCGCAGGGTGCCGGCGGCTCGTCCCTGGTGGGTGATGACCACGCTGTGGTCGCCGCGCTGCTCGTAGGTGAATCCATGGGGTCTCGGCATGCCCGGCAGCCTGCCCCGCCCGGGGCGGGGCGGGCAACGGGTTTTGCTCAGCCGCCGGTGACCCGCCGCGGCAGTCCCAGCGGGTTCGCCTCGCGCAGTTCCGGCGGGAGCAGCGGGTCCGGCACCGACTGGTAGGCCACCGGCCGCAGCCAGCGCTCGATCGCGGTCCCCCCGACCGAGGTGGAGTGGGAGGTCGCCGCCGGGTACGGGCCGCCGTGGTGCTGCGCCGGGGCCACCGCCACCCCGGTCGGCCAGCCGTTCACCACGATCCGGCCGGCCAGCGCCGTGACCTGCGCGAGCAGCTCCGCTGCCGGGCCCGGGCCGCCGTCGGTCTCGGCCGAGGACAGCTGGAGCGTCGCGCTCAGGTTCCCCGGAAGCCCGCGCAGCACCGCGCCGGCCTCCTCCTGGTCTGCGTACCGGACCACCACCGTCACCGGACCGAAGCACTCCTCGGTCAGCAGTTCGTGGGCCCCGCCCTCCAGCAGGAGCGCGGCGGGCACGCTCAGGTAGCCCGCGCCGACGGTGTGCTCCCCAGCGGGGCCCGGGGTGACGGGCGCCGTGACGCCGGGCAGCGCGGCCCGCTCGCGTACGCCGGTGACGAAGTTCTCGCGCATCCGGTGGTCGAGCAGCACCCCGGGCCCGGTCTCGCCGAGCGCCTTGGCGAGCGCGCCGGTGAGCCGGTCGCCGTCCGCGCCCTCGGGGACCAGGACCAGGCCGGGCTTGACGCAGAACTGGCCGACGCCGAGGGTGACCGAGCCGGCCAGCCCCGTGCCGATCTCCTCGGCCCGCTCGGCGGCGGCCGCGGGGGTGACCACGACCGGGTTGAGGGAGCCGAGTTCGCCGTGGAAGGGGATCGGCACGGGCCGGGCGGCGGCCGCGTCGAACAGGGCCCGCCCGCCCCGGATGGAACCGGTGAAGCCGGCCGCGGTGACGAGGGGGTGGCGGATCAGCTCCAGGCCCGCGTCGAAGCCGTGGACCACGGCGACCACATCGGCCGGCAGGCCGGCCGTCACCGCCGCCCGGCGCAGCAGCGAGGCGCACAGTTCGGAGGTGGCCGGATGGTCCGGATGGGCCTTGACGACCACCGGGCAGCCGGCGGCGAGCGCGCTCGCGGTGTCCCCGCCGGGGACGGAGAAGGCCAGCGGGAAGTTGGAGGCGGCGTAGACCGCGACGACCCCGAGCGGCACCTTGTAGCGGCGCAGTTCGGGCCGCGGCGGGCTGAGCGAGGGGTCGGCCCGGTCGATCCGGACGTCGAGGTAGGAGCCCTCGTCCACGATGTCGGCGAAGGCCCGGAGCTGGCCGGTGGTGCGGGCGAGTTCACCGGTGAGGCGGCCCGGACCGAGGGCGGTCTCCGCGTCCGCCGCCTCGACCACGCGGGCCGCGGCCCCGTCGAGCAGGTCGGCGGCGGCGCGCAGGAAGGCGGCGCGGACGGCGCGGTCGGCGAGCGCGCCGCGGGCCGCGTGGGCCGCGCGTACGGCCGCGTCCACCTCCTGGGACGTGGCCTCCACCGCAACCTGCTCGCGCTGCTTCCCGGTGCGGGGGTCCACACTCCAGACTGGTGCTGCTGCCATGGCGAACTGCCTCCTGGATCTCCGCTGACCCGCGCGGTCCCGTTCAGTATTCTGAACGCCGTCCCGATGGATGAATGATCACATCCGTCCCGGACTCTATTTGCGCGTCTTCCGCGTTGACAAGAGACAAGAGGGGCAAGAAGGCGAATGACCACAGGGGAGCCCGGCGCGTCCGGTGAGTCCGACGCGTCCGTCATGTCCGTCGCGGGACCGGGAGGCCCGGCGACGGCGCCCGCAGCCGTCAAATCGGCCGTCCGCACCGTCGTGTTGCTGGAGCACTTCGCGGCGCGGCCCGGACTGCACAGCCTCGCCGACATCCAACAGGACCTCGCACTGCCCAAGTCCAGCCTCTACATGCTGCTGCGCACGCTGGTGAACCTGGGCTGGGTGGAAACGGACGCGACCGGTACGCGGTACGGGATCGGCGTACGGGCCCTGCTCGTCGGCAGTTCGTACATCGACGGGGACGAGGTGGTCGCCGCGGCCCGGCCCGCCCTGGACCGGCTCTCCGACGACACCACCGAGACCATCCACCTGGCCCGGATGGACGGTACGAGCGTGGTCTACCTCGCCACCCGGCAGTCCCAGCACTACCTGCGGCCCTTCACCCGCGTCGGCCGGCGGCTGCCCGTGCACTCGACGGCGCTGGGCAAGGCGCTCCTGGCCACCCACTCCGACGCCGAGGTACGGGCGCTGCTTCCGCAGCGGCTGGAAGCGGTCACCGAGCACACCATCACCGACCGCGAGCGGCTCATCGAGGAACTCGCGCTGGTGCGCGAGCAGGGCTACGCGGTGGACCGCGAGGAGAACACGCTGGGGCTGCGCTGCTTCGGGGTGGCGGTGCCCTACCGGACTCCGGCGCGGGACGCGGTGAGCTGCTCGGTGCCGGTGGCGCGGCTCACATCCGACCACGAACAGACCATCAAGGCGGCGCTGTTCGAGGCCCGGGACCGGCTGTCGGTGGCGACGCGGCGGATGTGAGCGGGGGCGGTCTCCCCCGGACGGGGGAGGCGGTTCCCCTTCACGGGGGAGGTGGCGGGACGGCGGGGGCGGGACCGTTGAGCCATGACCACACGAGCCGTTCACACGCCGCGGCCGGCGTATCCGCAGCAGCCGCCGTCCCCCGCGCCGGGGGCCTGGCGCCGGACCCTGCGCGCGGTGGCGATCGCCGCCACCGTGCCCTATCTGTCGCTGAAGATCTCCTGGCTGGCGGGGAGCCACCTCGGCATACCGGAGGGGAGCGTGCTGCGGGAGCCGGGCACCGCCTTCTTCATATCGCTCAACGCCCTGACCGTGCTCATGGACTTGAGCGTGGTCCTGCTGGCCCTCGTGCTCACCCGCCCGTGGGGCCTGCGGGTGCCGTCCTGGCTGCTCGTCCTCCCGGTCTTCACCGCCACCGGCCTGCTGACCCCGATCGTCCTCGGCTTCCCGGGCCAACTCCTGGTGCGGGCCGTGGGGCTCGGGCCGGAGGAAACCCTGCCGGCGGGGGGCAGACCGTTCCTGGAACCCTGGGTGTTCGATGTCGTGTATCCCGGCTTCATCGTGCAGGCGGTGGCCCTGGCCGGCCTGTTCACGGGCTACGCGAGAGAGCGCTGGGGCGGGCCGTGGCAGGGCGTCCTGGGCGGGCGGCTTCCGTCATCCACGGGGGTGGTGGCGGGAGCCGCGGCGGTGACGGCCTCGGCGGTGGCCGCCGGGTACCTGTACTGGGCCTTCGGCGGCACGGCCGGGCAGAACGCAGCGCAGGTGGCCGAGTACTCCTCGGACCGGGTCGTGGTCCACGTCGTCAACGCGATATGCGCACTCGCCGGCGCGGTGGGGGCGGTGCTGCTGGCCCGGGGCGGGGACCGGCGGGCGGTGTGGCCGCTGGCGGGCGCGTGGATCGGCTCGGCCGCGGCGCTGTGGTGGGGGATGTGGCTGATGACCGCCTTGCTGAGCAGCGACTTCGGCCCGGAAGAACAGCCCACCACCGCCACCGCACTGATCTACGCTGGCCAGATGATCACCGGACTGCTGGGCGCCGCGGTGGTCGCACGGTTCCTCACCGGCCGTCGCGCGAGCTGAGGCGGTGGCGGCCCCGCGGGTACGGGCGGGGCCGGGGAGGGGGCGACCCGCGGGCCGGGGCGAAAGGGGGCCGGTGTGAAAGGGCTGAAAGCGGCAGGCCGGGCGATACGGCGCGGGGCGGGGCTGCTGGCGGGGTCGCGGGCTCGGCTGCGGTGGGTCCACCTCGTACTCGGCGGAGCGCTGCTGATGCCGTACTTCCTGCTGACCCAGGTGGCGGTCGGCATCCTCGCCGGCGGGGTCAACGCCCTCGCCTCCTTGCCGCTGAGCCTCGCCGCATATGCGGCGGCGCTGCCGCTGGTGGCCGTGACCGGGGTGTTCGGGCTGGTGCGGCCGATGGCGGTGGCTGCCGTACGGGCCATGTGCGGGGTGCCCGGGGAGCGGCTGGCCGAGGGGCCCGCCCGGTCCTGGGCCGCCCGGGGGCGGACCTCCGCCTGGTGGACGCTGCACCTGGGGGTCGGCGCGCTGATCAGCGGGATGAGCCTCGCGGTGCCGCCCATGGCCGTGGTGCTGATCTGCCTGCCGCTCGTGAGCAGCCTGCGGGAAACCCCGCTCGGGATCGGCTGGTTCAGCACCGGCGCCGACCCGTACGCGGCTCCCCTGCTCGGGGCCGGGCTGCTGGCCGGGCTCAGCCTGTGCAGCGCCGGGGGCGGGGCGCTGCTGGCCCGGCTGGCGCCCGTACTGCTCGGGCCGACGGCCGCGGACCGGCTGGCCGCAGCCGAGGAGCGGGCCGCCGACCTGGCGGTGCGCAACCGGCTGGCCCGGGAGCTGCACGACGCGGTCGGGCACGCCCTGAGCGCCGTCAGCCTCCAGGCCGCCGCCGCCCGGCGGGTGCTGGACCGGGATCCGGAGTTCGTACGGGAGGCGCTCGCCGCGATCGAGGACACCACCCGGCGGACAGTGGGGGAGCTGGACACCGTACTGGGCCTGCTGCGGGACGGGGACGCGGCCCGGCCGGACGCCGCGCCCGCGCCGACCCTCGCCGCCGACCTCGACGGACTGCTGGCCCGCACCCGGGCCGCCGGCACGCCCGTCACCGCCGAGCAGGACCCGGGACCCGTCGGGGACTGGGGCCAGCTCCCGGCGATCGCCTCCCGCGAGGCGTACCGGATCGTGCAGGAGGGGCTGAGCAACGCCCTGCGCCACGGGGCGGGCCCGGTGGCCCTGCGGCTCGCCGTGCAGGAGCGGCCAGGGAAGGCAAGCAGACACCGTGAACTGGAGATCGTCATGACCAATCCGCCGGGAACCGGCAGGGAGCGCGAGCCACGCACCACCGGGGGCCGCGGGCTGCACGGTGCCACCGAGCGCGCCAGACTGCTCGGCGGTCACGTCGAGGCCGGCCCCGACCAGGGGCTGTGGCGGCTGCGGGCGGTCCTCCCGCTCGGCGGGCAGGCCCGATGAGCGCGGCGCCGCGCCCGCCGGTGCGGATCGTGCTCGCCGACGACGAGCAGATGGTCCGCACCGCCCTGCGGGTCATCCTGGAGGCCGAGCCCGACCTGGAGGTCGTCGGCGAGGCGGCGTCCGGAGCCGAGGCGGTCCCGCTGATCCGCTCACTGGCCCCCGACGTGGTGCTCATGGACGTACGGATGCCCGAGATCGACGGCATCCGCGCCACCGAGCAGATCACGGCCACGATGGCCGACCCGCCCCGCATCGTGGTCGTCACCACCTTCGAGAATGACGCGTACGTCTACGAGGCGCTGCGCGCAGGAGCCGCCGGCTTCCTCCTGAAGCGTGCCGATCCGGACGAGCTGGTCGGCGCGGTCCGTCTCGTGGCCCGCGGCGACTCGCTGCTCTTCCCCGCGGCCGTCCGTGCCCTGGCCGTCGGCCACGCGCCCGGTGCGCCCGCCGCCCCCGCGCCCTGGGTGGCCCGGCTCACCGACCGGGAGGCCGACGTCCTGCGCCTGATGGCCACGGGACTGTCCAACCACGAGATGAGCCGGCAGCTGGGCGTGGGCCCCCAGACGGTCAAGACACATGTGGCCGCGGTGCTCTCCAAGACGGGCTCCAGGGACCGCACCCAGGCCGTCATCGCCGCCTACGAGGGAGGCTTCATCATGAGGAAAAGCTGAGAACCCGGCCACAACCGGGGCAGAGCGGAACGGCTCGGCGCGTTCGAACGTCCTTCTGGGGGATGAACAAGACGATCAGGCGTGCGTCGGTCTTCTGTCTGCTCCTGGTGCTGGCCCTGTTGCTGCGGGTCACCTGGGTGCAGGCCTACCAAGGCCAGGCCCTCGCAGACAACGAGAACAACCGGCGGAACCTCATCGGGCAGTACGAGAACCCGTTGGGCAACATCATCGTGGGCGGGGAGGCGATCACCGGATCGGTGCGGACCGGGGGCAAGGACTTCGGCTACAAGCGCACGTACGTCGACGGCCCGCTCTACGCGCCGATCACCGGCTTCAGTTCCCAGGCCTTCGGCACGAGCATGCTGGAGGGCGTCTACAAGAACGTCCTCAACGGCTCCGACAGCCGGCTGAAGACCGTGATGGACCTGCTCACCAACAAGCGGGCGGCCCCCGGCAACGTCCTGACCACCATCGACAAGGACGTGCAGAAAGCGGCGTACGACGCGCTCCAGGGCAAGCAGGGTTCGGCCGTGGCGATCGACCCCGCGACCGGTGAGATCCTCGCCATGGTGAACAACCCGTCGTTCGACCCGGGCCGCATCAGCGGCGCCAACGACGAGGCGGCCTGGAAGGAGCTGTCCGCCGACCAGGGCAAGGCGATGGAGAACGTGGCACTGCGCAAGCCGCAGGCGCCCGGCTCCACCTTCAAGCTGGTCACCCTGGCTGCGGCCATCGAGAACGGGCTGGTCACCAGCCTCGACACGCCCACGGGCACCCCCGACCCGTACACGATCCCCGGGACGCGGACCCAACTGCCCAGCGAGGCGGGATCGGCGGCCTGCAACAACGCCTCCCCGCGCACGGCGCTGCGGCTGTCCTGCAACAACGTCTTCGCGGAACTGGCCTCCAAGCTGGGCCAGGACAAGATGCGCGCGATGGCCGAGAAGCTCGGCTTCAACGTGAACGTGCTGACCCCGGTCACCACCCGCGTGCCGAGCAAGTACCCGACGGCGAAGATGTCGGTCGACCAGGTCGCCCTGACGGGTATCGGCCAGTTCGACGTGCAGGCCACCCCGCTCCAGATGGCGATGGTGACGGCCGCCGTCGAGAACGGCGGCAAGCTCGTCGCCCCGCACACGGTCTCCGAGGTCACCGACGCCGGCGGGGACGTGCTGGAAAGCTTCAAGAACCCGAAGTCCGAGCAGGTGATGAGTGCCAGGACGGCCTCGATGCTGCAGGACGCCATGCGGACCGTCGCCACCGAGGGCGGCGGCAAGCCCGCCCAGGTGGCGGGGGCCGAGGTGGGCGGCAAGACGGGTACCGCCCAGCGGGGCGTGAAGAACAGCCTGCCGCCGCTGGCCTGGTTCACCTCGTACGGCAAGCTGGGCGGCAAGCAGATCGCGGTCGCCGTGATGATCGAGAACTCGGACACCGACCGCTCCGAGATCGGCGGCGGGAAGCTGGCCGCTCCCATCGCCCAGAAGATGATGGCGGCGTGGCTGAAGAAGTAGCCGCGCACGGTGCCGGGACCACGCGCCGGGAACCGACACGGTTCCCGGCGCGTTTCCCCTCCCATGATCAGGAACGCGTACCCCGCAGACCTCGATGCCATCGCTGCCCTCCACACCCGGGCGCGTGCCACCTACTACCGCGGCCGCATCCCGGAGGAGGCCTACGCGGGCCCGGCCGAACTGGCGCGGAGCCGGGAGGCCTGGTCCCGGGCCGTGGCCCGCAGTGACGCCGAGGGCAGGGTGTTCTGCGCCGAGCAGGACGGAGAGCTCACGGGAGTCGCGGCCTTCCGCACCACGGCCGGCGAGACCACCCTCACCCAGCTCCACGTCGACCCGGACCACTGGCGCCGCGGCACCGGAGCCGCCCTGCACGCCGCCTGCCTCGACGCCTGGCGGCGGTCAGGCATAGCCCGGGCCCGGCTGGAGGTGTTCGAGCACAACCTGCGGGCCCAGGCCTTCTACGCCCGCCACGGCTGGCGGCCCGACCCGGCGGCCCCGCGGACCGGCTCGCACCTCACGCTCTGGCTCGCCGTCGGACGGCCGGGGCCGGACCTCACCGCCCCCGGGGCTGGGTGAAGCGCAGCAGGTTGCCGGAAGGGTCGCGGAAGGCGCAGTCGCGGACTCCGTAGGGCTGGTCGACCGGCTCCTGCACCACCTCGCCGCCCGCGGCGCGGATGCGTTCGAAGGTGGCGTCGCAGTCCTCGGTGTCGAAGATGACCCCGCGCAGCAGCCCCTTCGCCAGCAGCTCGGCCATGGCCTGCTTGTCGGCGGGCGAGGCGTTCGGGTCGGCCAGCGGCGGTTCGAGGACGATGTTCACACCCGGTTGCGACGGCGCGCCGACGGTCACCCAGCGCATCCCCTCGAACCCGACGTCGTTGCGGACCTCCAGGCCGAGGACGTCCCGGTAGAAGGCCAGGGCCTTGTCGTGGTCGTCGACGGCGATGAAGCACTGCGAAAGCCTGATGTCCATGCGTTTCACGCTAAGGGCGGGGGGCGGCCTTCGCTCCTCCGTTCCTGACCGGTCGCGTGTGGATCTTCGCGACGCAGGCCGGGACGGCGGCGCCCTCGTCATGGGGGCGGGCCCGGTAGGCGCTCGGGGTCTCGCCGACCAGCTCGGTGAACCGAGAGCTGAACGAGCCCAGCGAGGTACACCCGACCGCGAAGCAGACCTCCGTCACCGTGAGGTCGCCCCGCCGCAGCAGCGCCTTGGCCCGCTCGATCCGGCGCGTCATCAGGTAGCTGTACGGCGTCTCCCCGAAGGCGGCGCGGAAGCTGCGGGAGAAATGGCCCGCCGACATGAGGGCGGTGCGCGCCAGCGCCTCGACGTCGAGCGGCTCGGCGTACTCGCGGTCCATCCGGTCACGGGCCCGGCGCAGCCGGACGAGGTCCTCCAAGGTCACCCGACCAGCATCCCACAGGGTCCCGGAGGGCCGTCCGGGGAATGAGACGGTCCGCCCCGCGGTTGGTTGAAGGCGGAACCGTCCCCCCCCGGCGGGACCCCGACAACCCCGGCGGACCCGCCGGCCCGGCGAATCCGCCGACCCGAGAGAAAGAAGGATCATGCGCGTCGAGATCTGGAGCGACATCGCCTGCCCCTGGTGCTACATCGGCAAGGCCCGCTTCACCCGGGGCCTGGCCGGGTTCGCGCACCGTGACGAGGTGGAGGTCGTCCACCGGTCCTTCGAGCTCGATCCGAACGGCCCCAGGGGCACCACCGCGCCCGTCCTGGAGATGCTGGCCAGGAAGTACGGCCGCACCCTCGACGAGGCGCGCGCCATGGAGGAGCACGTCGCCGCGAGCGCCCGGTCCGAGGGCCTGGACTACCGCACCGACGGCCGCGACCACGGCAACACCTTCGACATCCACCGCCTGCTGCACCTGGCCGCCGCCCGCGGCCGCCAGGAGGAACTGCTCGACCTCGCCTTCCGGGCGAACTTCGCCGAGGAGCGCTCCGTCTTCGACCCCCAGGTGCTGCTCGCCCTCGCGGTCGAGGCCGGACTCGACGAGGCCGAGGCCCGCGCCGTCCTCGCCGACGACTCCGCCTACGCCGCCGAGGTACGGGCGGACGAGCGCGAGGCGGCCGAACTCGGCGCCAACGCCGTGCCGTTCTTCGTCCTCGACCGCCGCTACGGCATCTCCGGCGGGCAGCCCGCCGAGGTGTTCACCCGGGCTCTGGAAGAGGCCTGGGCGGGCCGGGCCGTCACCGGACCCGCCCCCGCGGCCGACGCCTGCGAGCCCGACGGAGCCTGCGCCGTACCGCAGGCCTGAACGCCGTCCCGCAGGCCTGAACGCCCTCCCCTGAACGCCCTCCCCGGGCCGGGACCCGTCCCGGGGAGCACCGGCCTCAGTGCAGGGCGGCTGCCCAGGCGGCTTCCGCCGAGGCCAGCGCCTCGGACGGGTCCGCCGCCAGCGCCTCGGCCAGAGCCGCCAGGCACGCCCGTACCACCGGGAGCGCGGCGTCCGCGCCGTAGTGGTTGACCCGGACCATCTCCCGGCCCAGCGCCCCGCCGCCCGCCGCCAGCGGAGCCGCCGGGTCCGCGGCCAGCGCCCGCGCCACCACCAGCGAGGCGTCGTCCGCGACCCGCAAGGTGGTGGCGACCGGCGCCGCCTGCGCGGCCACCGGCACGTACGGGGCGATGCCGAGCGCCACGGCGCCCGCGCGGGTCGCCGCCGAGGCGGCGGCGTGGCGGGCCGTCACCCGGATGAGCCCCTCGTCCGCGATCCGGTCCAGGCAGGCTTCCAGCGCCAGCATCTCCAGCTGCGCGGGGGCGTGCAGCAGCGCCTGGCGGCCCCCGTCGATCCAGCGTTCCTTCCAGTCCAGGAGCGAGAGGTAGGAACGGCGCGGCGCCGCCGGATTCTGCGCGAACCGGGCCCACGCCCGCTCCGAGACGGACACCGCCGACACCCCCGCCGGGCCGCCCATCGCCTTCTGCGCCCCGATCACGCACAGGTCCACGCCCCACGCGTCGGGCAGCAGCGGCTCCGCAGCGACCGACGCCACCGCGTCCAGCATGAACAGCGCACCGTGGGCGCGCACGACCTCGCCGATCTCCGCGACCGGGTTGGTGTTGCCGGTCGCCGCCTCGGCGTGCACCAGCGAGACGAAGTCGATCTCCGGCCGCTCGGCCAGCGCCTGCGCCACCGCACCGGCGCCCACCGCCGTGTCGAAGGGCACCGCCAGGTCCACGACGGCCGCCCCGCAGTCGCGCAGCCAATGGCCGAAGGTGGTCCCGTACGGGCCGGTGACGATGTTCAGCGCCGTCGAGCCGGGCCGGGCCGCCGAGCGGATGCAGGCCTCCAGCGGCAGCAGCGCCTCGCCCTGGGTGATCACCACGTCCTGGCGCGTGTCGAGGAGCTCCGCGACCCGCTGCTCGATCGACCCGAAGCGCTCCGCGGTGAGCGGCGGAAGGTCCAGGAAGGGGTGGTTCACGGCGGTGCTCTCTTCGTCCGGGGCTCCGGGGCTCCGGCTCCGGGGCTGTCGGAAGAGCCTACCGAGGACGCACGTACAGTGCGGGCATGACCGATGACGTGCTGCATGTGAAGGGGCGTGTGCTCGTCGGGCCCGACGACGTGCGCGACGAACTCTGGGTGGTCGGCGGCCGGATCACCTACGAGCGCCCGCGCGGAGCCCGTGGGACCACCACCGTGTCCGGCTGGGCCCTGCCCGGACTGGTCGACGCCCACTGCCACGTGGGTCTGGACGCCCACGGTCCGGTCGACGCGGAGACCGCCGAACGCCAGGCCCTCACCGACCGCGACGCCGGGACCCTGCTCATCCGTGATGCCGGATCACCCTCCGACACCCGGTGGATCGACGACCGCGAGGACCTCCCGAAGATCATCCGGGCCGGCCGGCACATCGCGCGCACCCGCCGCTACATCCGCAACTACGCCCACGAGATCGAGCCCGCCGACCTCGTCGCGTACGTGGGCCGCGAGGCGCGGCGCGGCGACGGCTGGGTGAAGCTGGTGGGGGACTGGATAGACCGCGAGGCCGGGGACCTGACGGCCTGCTGGCCGCGCGCCGAGGTCGAGGCGGCCATCGCGGAGGCCCACCGGCTGGGCGCCCGCGTCACCGCGCACTGCTTCGCCGAGGACTCGCTGCGCGATCTGGTCGAGGCGGGCATCGACTGCATCGAGCACGCCACCGGGCTCACCGAGGGCACCATCCCGCTGTTCGCGGAGCGCGGGGTGGCGATCGTCCCGACGCTGGTGAACATCGCGACCTTCCCGAAGCTGGCGGCGGGCGGCGAGGCGAAGTTCCCGCAGTGGTCCTCCCACATGAGGCGGCTGCACGAGCGGCGCTACGACACGGTCCGGGCCGCCTACGACGCCGGCATCGCGGTGTACGTCGGCACCGACGCGGGGGGCTCCCTGCCGCACGGCCTGGTCGCCGCCGAGGTCGCCGAGCTGGTGAAGGCCGGAATCCCGGCCCTGGACGCCCTCTCGGCGACGGCCTGGGCGGCCCGCGAGTGGCTCGGCAGGCCGGGCCTGACCGAGGGGGCGCCCGCCGATCTGGTGGTCTACGGCACCGACCCGCGGGCCGACGTACGGGCGCTGGCGCAGCCGCTGCGGGTGGTGGTGAACGGCGCCGTGCGCGCCTGAGGGCCTTCCCGGGGAGCGGGATTGACGAGGCGTGACGTACGGGCCCCGGCGGTCGTTGTAAACGGCCGGACGGGGCCCCGGCGTTCGACGGACGCCGCTCGTGGTGTGGCGGAAGAGAACTGCCGTTCCTCGTGAGGCACGGTTAATCGAATACGCGGGTGAAAACCACCCGTTGGTGTGAACTCACCCGAGGTTGCCGCCCGTTCACTCTCCGTGCGTAAGGATTCCGAGGGTCGAGGCCGTCGGCGCGCGCCAATGTCCCCCATGGGCGCCGCGACGGCTCCCCACTCTCCGGGAGTCCCACCACCGTGAACCGCAACACCTTCCGCATGCCCGCGGCCGCCCTGCTCGCCACGGGAGCGGTCGCCCTGCTCACCGCCCCGCCCGCCTTCGCCACGGGCGGCGGCGCCACCGGGCCCGCCGCCGGCACCGGCACGGCCGGCGCCGTCGTCCTGCGCACCGGACTGGACGTGGGTCTGCTCAACAAGACCGTCCACCTGCCGCTGAAGACCACCCTCAACGAGGTCAGCGCCCCGGCGGCGGCCGACAAGACCGCCCTCAGCGTCACCCTGGACGGGGTCGAGGGCGGGCAGCCGGTGCAGGTCCTGCGCGCCGACGCGGCCACCGCCAAGGCCACCGCGGACGGGAGGCGCGCCGAGGCGGCGGCCGACCTGGTCCACGCCCGGGTGCACGTGCCCGGACTGCCGCTGCTCTCCCTCGTCGAGGCCGAGAAGGTCACCTCCAGGGCGGTGTGCGAGGCGGGCAAGAAGCCCGTGGCCACCGCGAACGCCCTCGGGACGGTCACCGTCCTCGGCAAGAAGGTCACCCTCTCGGCGGGCGGCCCGACCAAGGTCGAGATCCCGAAGGTGGGCCTCGTCAGCCTGGAGCTGTCCGGTACCGAGACCACCTCCACCACGGCCGCCGCGGCCGCGCTCCGCCTGAAGGTGTCGGTCAACCCGCTGGACCTGAACGTGGCACAGGTCGAAGGCGAGGTCGTGCTCGCGGAGGCCCGCTGCACCTCCCCGGCCGGGTCCGTCCCCCCGCCCGCCTCGACGCAGCCCGACGTCAAGCCGCAGACCGGCGCGTCCGGGACCGGCGCCGCCCTCACCAACGAGGCGGGCCTGGCCGAGACCGGGGGCGGTTCCCTGACCCCGTACGTGGCCGGCGGCGCGCTCGTGCTGCTCGGCATCGGAGCGGGGGCCCTGGTCGTGACCCGGCGGGGCCGCGCCTCGTAGGCGGCCCGGCCGGCCGCATCCCGCCGCTGCGCGCCGGGCCCGCTAGCGGGTCGCGCGCTCCAGGCCCTGCCGGTCGGCGCCGCGCGCCAGCACGGCCGCGCTCACCTGCTGGTCCACGGCGGCGTACGCGGCCTGCTTCGCGGGGCCCAGTGCGCCGTCGGAGGCGGCGCACGAGGCGCACACGACGCGGAACGGCGGGCCCATGTCGGAGAACTGCGTCAGGTACTCGGCCTTGACCACCTCCCAGCGGCCGGTGTGCGCGGCCGCCGGGGCGAAGGTGAACCGGGGGATCGAGGACATGTTCCCCCGGGCCTTGTCCGCCTCGTAGAAGCTGGCGACCTGGTCGCCCATGCCGAAGACCACCCACGTGCCGTTGATCTTCTCGTACGGCTGCGGCACGTGGTTGTGGGTGCCGAGGATCAGGTCGATGTCGGGCAGCCCGTCGGGGCCGCGCGAGGCGGTCAGCGCCTGGGCCAGGTCGAGTTGCTGCCGGTCCGGGGCCGTCTGCCACTCGGTGCCCCAGTGGACGCTGAGGACGACGACGTTCGCACCCGCCGCACGGGCCGCGCGGGCGTCGGCGATGATCCGGTTCTGGTCGATCAGGTTGACGGCCCAGGGCTTGCCGGCCGGGAGCGGGATGCCGTTCGTGCCGTACGTGTAGTCCAGCTGGGCGACCTTCGCGCCGCCCGCCGAGAGCAGGGCCGGGGCCTTGGCCTCGTCGGCGCTGCGGGCCGAGCCGACGTGCTTGATGCCGACGCGGTCGAGGTGGTCGAGGGTGCGGACGAGGCCGTCGTACCCGTCGTCCAGGGTGTGGTTCGAGCCGGTCGAGCAGCTGTCGTACCCGGCGTCCTTCAGGGCGTCGGCCAGCTGGTGCGGGGCCTTGAAGGCGGGATATCCGGTGTAGGGGCCGCCGGGCCGGCCGTACGGTATCTCGTGGTGGCATATCGCCAGGTCCGCGGCGGCCACCAGGGGCTTGACCCCCGCGAGTATCTTCCGGAAGTCATGGCCGGCGCCGCTGCCCTGGGCGTCGTCCGCGGCGCGCTGGACGATCGACGGGTACGGGATGATGTCGCCGGTCGCGACCAGGGTGAACGGCTTGGCGTCGGCGGCGGGGGTGGCCTTGCCCTGGCCGGGCCTGCTCTGGAGCCGCTGCTCCGTGCCCGCGCCCGAGCCGTGGTCGAGCAGGCTCGGCAGGGCGATGATCCCGCCGGCCACGACCGCCACCGCGGCCACGACCGCCCCCGTTTTGGCTGTTGTCTTCATTTCCGGCCCCCCGAAACCACCCGGCTGATGTGCTGATCATCGCCCAAGCCGCCGGTGTCCGCCACGGGAAGCACCCGGTCCGCATCGGTCTCGCCGCAGGTCAGCCACCCAAAACCCGATACCGCCCGCGGTATCTGCCTGGCTCCCGGTCGGCGGCCTTCCGGCTCTCGCCGTGCCAAGTCCCGGAGCCGCGGCTGCGGACCGTGCCCCCGCCCGGGGCTCGGCTGTGTCCCGACCCGCGATCCCTCCCGGAGTCTCGCCCACGGCGTTGGCCCGTCGTTCGCTGTGGGGAGCCTGGCCGGCCGCCTTGGCGCGTCCACCGCCCGGAGCCTGGGCGCGGTTCGGGCGCGCCCTCCTCCGGGGAGCCTCGCGCCGCGGCCATGGGGCGTGCTCCCTCCCGGAGTTCGGATGGGCCCGGGCCCAGGCCCGCTTCGGGGAGCCTGGTCCGGGGCGCGGGTGGGGCGCGGGTGGGCGTGAGTCAGGGGGTGGTCAGGGTCAGGGCGTGGTCCATGGCCTGGAGGAGGCGGCCCGTCGTCGCCCGGTCGCGGACCGCCAGGCGGAGCCAGGAGTGGTCCAGGCCGGGGAAGGTGTCCCCGCGGCGGACGGCGAAGCCCAGGGCGCGCAGGCGGGTGCGGATCTCCGCCGCCCCGGCCACCTGGATGAGCACGAACGGCCCCTCCGCCACGCCCGCCACGCCGATCTCCTCGAACTCCGCGAGCCCCGCGAGCAGATGCGCCCGGTCCACCGCGATCTGCCGGGCCGCGGCCTCCGCCTCCGCGAGTGCCGCCGGGGACACGCAGGCCTCGGCCGCCACCAGCGCCGGCGTCGAGACCGGCCACAGCGGCTGGGCCGCAGCCAGCTTGGCGATCACCTCCGGCTCCGCCAGCACGTAGCCGATCCGCAGCCCCGCCAGCCCCCACGTCTTGGTCAGGCTCCGCAGCACCACCAGTCCCGGCACGTCGGTCCGCCCGGCCAGCGCCTCGCGCTCACCCGGGACCGCGTCCATGAACGCCTCGTCCACCACCAGGATCCGGCCGGGCCGGGCCAGCGCGGCCAGGGTCGCCGCCGGGTGCAGGACGGACGTCGGATTCGTCGGATTGCCGACCACCACCAGGTCCGCCTCCTGCGGCACCGCCGCCGGGTCCAGCCGGAACCCGTCCGCGGCCCGCAGCACCACCCGCTCCACCCGGTGCCCCGCGTCCCGCAGGGCCGCCTCGGGCTCCGTGAACTGCGGGTGCACCACCACCGGCCGCTGCGCGCCCAGCGCCCGCGCGATCAGCACGAAGGCCTCCGCCGCCCCGGCCGTCAACAGCACCCGGTCGGCCGGAAGCCCGTGCCGTTCCGCCACCGCCGCGCGCGCCGCCCGCCCGTCGGGGTATGCGGCGAGCACGTCGAGCGAAGCCGCGATCCGCTGCTTGAGCCACTCCGGCGGGGTCTGCGCCCGTACGTTGACCGCGAGGTCCACCAGCGTTCCGCCGTCGCCGCGCACCTCCGCGTCCCCGTGGTGGCGCAGGTCGTGCGGCTGCGCCGTGGCCACGGCGCAGGTCGCGGCCACCGACCGGCGCTTGGGCACGAGGAGTTCCCCGCCGCCCGCCAGCGCCGCGGCCTCCGCCACCGAGGCGGTGCCGGCCGCGCCGCGCACGGTTTCGGAGGGGTGCGGCACCTCGACGGCCGCGAGGTCCTCCGCCGGATAGCTGAGCAACGGCACGCCGAAACGTTTCGCCGCGCCCGCGATCCCCGCCTCGCCCGCCTTCGACTCCACCGTGGCCAGCGCCTTCACCGCGCCCGCGGCCAGCCCGGCCCCGCGCAGCGTCTCCTCGACCAGGGCGCAGACCTCCGCCACGGACACCCCCGCGCGTCCGCCGACCCCGACCACCACCTGCGCCGCGTTCTCGCCCATCGGGTTCACGCCCTCTCCGTCGTCGTCAATCGTTCGTGGCCCGCCACCCGCGCGCAGACGTGCGCGAGCGGCGAGGAGTCGGTATCCAGGGGCACATGGCCGTGATCGTGGCGTTGGGCGCGTTCCTGATGACCCTGGCGGGCGGGTGGACGGCGCAGCGCGTCACCGACCGCCGCCACCTCGTGCTGGGCCTCGCCGGCGGGCTGATGCTCGGCGTGGTGGGCCTCGACCTGCTGCCGGAGGCGATGAATGCCGCCGGGCAGCGGGTCTTCGGAGTGCCGCTCGCCCTGCTGCTGTTCGTCGCCGGATTCCTGACCGCGCACGTCGTGGAACGGCTCCTGGCCGTACGCCAGGCCGCGCACGGCGCCGAGAACGGCACCGCGACCGGCGCCGGGGGCCGCGTCCCCGAGGTCGGGCTGACGGCTGCCGCGGCCATGGTCGGCCACAGCGTCGCCGACGGGGTCGCCCTGGGCGCGGCATTCCAGGTCGGCGGCGGGATGGGCGTGGCCGTCGCACTGGCGGTGATCACCCACGACTTCGCCGACGGGTTCAACACGTACACACTCACCCGCCTGTACGGGAACGCCCGCCGCCGGGCCCTGATGATGCTCTTCGCCGACGCGGCGGCCCCGGTCGTGGGCGCGGCGTCCACCCTGCTGTTCATCCTTCCGGAGGAACCGCTCGGGGCGTACCTCGGCTTCTTCGGAGGGGTCCTGCTCTACCTGGCCGCCGCCGAGATCCTGCCCGAGGCGCACCACCGGCACCCCGCCCTGTCCACGCTGATGTGCACGGTGGGCGGGGTGGCCGGGATCTGGCTCGTGGTGGGCCTCGCGGACTGACGTCACCGGTGCGCTGCCGCGGATTCCACGAAGCGCCCGGCCACGGAGGGCTCCGCCGCCCAGTGCGTGTGCAGGTAGCTGGCGTGCACCCCCTGCCGGACGAAGCCCTCGACGCGCCGCTCGGGGTGCGTGAACCCCCACGCCGGCGCCGCCCCGGCGCCCGGCTCGATCACCGTCCGGTGGAACTCGTGCCCGCGCAGCCGGGTGCCGGCCGCGGCGAGGGAGCTGTCCGACACCGCGACGGCCTCCCGGTAGCCCAGCGTCAACCGCTCCGACATCCGCGCATCGGCGTCGAGGACCCCGCACATCGGCTTCCCGTCGAGCGAGCGGGCGAGGTACAGCAGGCCCGCGCACTCGGCGGCCACGGGCCCGCCCGCCGCGGCGAAGTCCGCCACCGCCTTGCGCAGCGGCTCGTTGGCGGACAGCTCCGGCGCGTACACCTCCGGGAACCCGCCGCCGATCACCAGGCCCGCGGTCCCGGGCGGGAGCGTTTCGTCCCGCAAGGGGTCGAAGGTGACGACCTCCGCCCCGGCCGCGGTGAGCAGCTCCGCGTGCTCGGCGTACGAGAACGTGAACGCGGCCCCGCCGGCGACGGCGACCACCGGCCGCTCGCCGGCGCCGAGCGGCGAGGACCCGGGCTGCGCCGACGGGCCGAGCGCGGCCCCCGGCGACCACGGCTCGCAGTGCAGCGGGGGCGCCGACCGGGCCAGGGCCAGCAGCCCGTCCAGGTCGCAGCCGGCCCGGACCTGCTCGGCGAGGGCCGCCACCGCGACCAGCGCATCGGCCCGCCGCTCCGCCACCGGCACCAGCCCCAGGTGCCGCGACGGCGCAGCCACCTGTGGAGCGCGCCGCAGCACACCGAGCACCGGGGTGCCCGCCTCCTCCAGCGCCTCCCGGAGCATCGCCTCGTGCCGGTCGGAGCCGACCTTGTTCAGGATCACGCCCCCCAGCCGCACCTGCGGGTCGAAGGACGCGAAGCCGTGCACCAGCGCCGCCACCGACCGCGACTGCGACGAGGCGTCGACCACCAGCACCACCGGCGCCCGCAGCAGCTTCGCCACCTGCGCCGTCGACGCCAGCTCACCCCGCCCCGCGGCCCCGTCGTAGAGCCCCATCACGCCCTCGACCAGCGCGAGGTCGCAGCCGGCCGCCCCGTGCGCGAACAGCGGGGCGACCAGGTCCGGCCCGCACATGAAGGCGTCCAGGTTGCGGCCCGGACGGCCCGTGGCCAGCGCGTGGTAGCCCGGGTCGATGTAGTCGGGCCCGGCCTTGTGCGGGGACACGGCGAGGCCGCGTTCCGAGAAGGCCGCCATCAGGCCCGTCGCGACGGTGGTCTTGCCGCTGCCGGAGGACGGCGCGGCGATGACCAGGCGCGGGACGGCGAGGTGCTGCGGGTTCACCACTCGATGCCCTTCTGGCCCTTCTGGCCGGCGTCCATCGGGTGCTTGACCTTGGTCATCTCCGTGACCAGGTCCGCGAACTCCACCAGCTTCCCGGGCGCGTTGCGGCCCGTGATCACCACGTGCTGGGTGCCGGGCCGGTTGCGCAGCACCTCGATGACCTCGTCGACGTCGATCCAGCCCCAGTGCATCGGGTACGCGAACTCGTCCAGCACGTACAGCCGGTGGGTCTCGGCGGCCAGGTCGCGCTTGACCTGCTCCCAGCCCTCCTTGGCCGCCTGCTCGTTGTCGAGCTGCGCGTCGCGCTGGACCCAGGACCAGCCCTCGCCCATCTTGTGCCAGACGACCGAGCCGCCCTCGCCGGAGGCGCCGAGCACCTTGAGCGCGTTCTCCTCGCCGACCTTCCACTTCGCCGACTTGACGAACTGGAACACCCCGATCGGCCAGCCCTGGTTCCAGGCGCGCAGCGCCAGCCCGAAGGCCGCCGTCGACTTGCCCTTGCCCGGTCCGGTGTGGACGAAGACGAGCGGGCGGTTGCGGCGCTGACGCGTCGTGAGACCGTCGTCCGGAACGACGGTCGGCTGTCCCTGCGGCATTACGCGGCCCTCCTGGGGGTCTCTGATGCGGTACGTACGTTCTTCACGAGCCCGGCCAGCGAGTCGGCCCGCAGCCCGTCGAGGGTGACGGCGGGCCCGCCGAGGTCGGCGGCGAGCGCCGCGGCCAGCCCCAGCCGGACCGGCCCCGACTCACAGTCCACGACCACCGAGGCGGTGCCCTCGGCCGCCAGCAGCCGGGCGCTGCGCGCCGAGAGCTCGCGCGGCGTGTCGCCCGGCCGCCCGCCGGGGGCGCCGGCCGAGGTGGCCCGCCCGTCGGTGACGAGCACGAGCAGCGGCCGGCGGCTCGGATCCCGCAACCGCTCGATCCGCAGCACCTCGTGGGCCTTGAGCAGGCCCGCGGCGAGCGGGGTGCGGCCGCCGGTCGGAAGCCGCTCCAGCCGCGCCGCCGCGGCCTCCACGGAGGAGGTGGGCGGCAGGGCCAGCTCGGCGCCGGCCCCGCGGAAGGTGATCAGGCCGACCTTGTCCCGCCGCTGGTAGGCGTCCAGCAGCAGCGAGAGCACCGCGCCCTTGACCGCGCTCATGCGCTGCCGGGCGGCCATCGAGCCGGAGGCGTCGACGACGAACAGGACGAGGTTGCCCTCGCGGCCCTCCCGGGTGGCCTGGCGCAAGTCGTCCTTGCGGACGACGAGCCCGCGGCCGCTGCGCCCGCGCGCCTTCTGGTGCGGGGCGGCGGCCTGGACGGTCGCGGCCAGGTGCAGCTTCGTCAGCTGGCCGCGGGGGCGCTGGGCACCGGTGGTGCGGCCGTGCGCGGTGCGGGCGCGGGAGCGCCGCCCGGCCGCGCCCTCGCCGAGGCCCGGCACGCTGAGCATCTTGGTCCGGAACGGCTCGGCGGCCCGTACGGCGGCCTGTTCGGCCCCGTCGGCCCCGCCCTGGGGGGCGGAGGGCTGCGGCTCGGGGGCCTCGCCCTCGGGAGCCGCGGTCTCCTCCGGCGCGTGCCCGGTCTCGGGGCCGCCCTGCGGGGGGACGCCGCCGCCGTCGGGGCCGTCGCCGTCGTCGGGGCCGTCACCGCCGTCGTCCGGACCGTCCGGCTCCGGGTCGGGCTCGTCCTGTGGTTCCTCGTCGGGGAACCGGTCCAGGATCTCGTCGAGCTTGTCCTCGTCCAGCCCGGGCGCGTCGAACGGGTTGCGGCGCCGCCGGTGGGGGAGCGCCAGCAGCGCGGCCTGCCGTACGTCCTCCTTGCGCACCTCGGTCCGCCCGGCCCACGCGGCCAGCGCCGATGCCGTCCGGGCCATCACGATGTCGGCGCGCATGCCGTCGACCTCGAAGCCGGCGCAGGTCGCCGCGATCTGCAGGAGCGCGGTGTCGCCGAGGCGGACCTGCGGAAGCAGGGCGCGGGCGGCCACCACCCTGGCCCGTACGTCCTGTTCCTCACCGGCCCAGCGGGCCGCGAAGGCGGCCGGGTCGTCCTCGTACGCGAGCCGGCGCCGCACCACCTCGACCCGCTGGGCGGGCTCGCGGGAGGCCGCGACCTCGACGGTCAGCCCGAACCGGTCGAGCAGCTGCGGGCGGAGCTCGCCCTCCTCGGGGTTCATGGTGCCGACGAGCAGGAAGCGGGCGGCGTGGCGTACGGAGACGCCCTCGCGTTCCACGTAGGAGGCGCCCATGGCGGCGGCGTCGAGGAGTACGTCCACGAGGTGATCGTGCAAGAGGTTGACTTCGTCGACGTAGAGGATCCCGCGGTGCGCGTCGGCCAGCAGGCCCGGCTCGAAGGCCTTCACGCCCTCGGCCAGCGCCCGCTCGATGTCGAGAGCGCCGACGAGCCGGTCCTCGGAGGCACCGACGGGCAGTTCGACCATCCGGGCGGGGCGGGCGGTGCCGGGCCCGGGCTCGTGCGGGCCGTCGGGGCAGGTCGGGTCGGGAGCGCCGGGCGCGCACGAGAACCGGCAGCCGGGGACGACGTCCACCTGCGGCAGCAGCGCGGACAGCGCGCGGACGGCGGTGGACTTGGCGGTCCCCTTCTCGCCGCGCACCAGCACACCGCCGACCGCCGGGCTCACGGCGTTGAGCAGGAGCGCCAGCCGCAGGTCGGTCTGGCCGACCACTGCGGTGAACGGGTAGGGTGCGCCGCTCATGAACCGATCACTCCTTCGAGTGGCTTGTGCCGACGCAGCCGCCGACGCAGTCCCATCGTGCAAAAGTTCCAGTGTGCTCCCCGCTCGCGCGGGGGTGATCCCGGGTACGGCGTCCTCATGCGGCGCCCCTTTCTGTGCTCCCCGCTCGCGCGGGGTGATCGCCGGCTCCGCCGCCCGATGCTGCCCCGGCCTACAGCTACGGATCCGCTCAGCGGTAGTTCGACCCCCGGTGGGGCTGGATCCAGCGCGTCCGGCGGTTGAGGACCAGGGTCCGGGGCGGAGCCCCGGGGAACGGCGGAAGGGCGGGTAGGGGACGAGCCCCGCAGGGCGCGGCCGCTCACGGCGCGCCCGGGGGGAGGAACGGCAGGCCCGCCGGGGCGCCGTCCTCGATCAGCTTCAGCAGGGCACCGGTGTCCGCGTGCTCCTCGATCAGGTCGCCGAGCAGGTCCAACTGTTCCTCCCGCAGCGCACCGAAGGACGTGTCCGGAGCCGGCACGAACCGGCGGCCGGCCGCCGCCGCCACCTCCCGCAGGAACGCCCGGCGGAAGCCGTCCGACTCCAGCGAGCCGTGCCAGTGGGTGCCCCACACCGAACCGACCCGGCACCCGTCGAGGAAGGGCTCCCCGCCCAGCACCTCGGCGACCCCGTGGTGGATCTCGTACCCCTCGACGGGCTCGCCCAGCGCCGTGCCGACGGGCCGGGCCAGGGTCTTCTCCGGCGCGAACCGCACCCGTACCGGCAGCAGCCCGAGCCCCGCGACCGAGCCCGCCTTGGACTCCACCTCGTCCTCGATGTGTTCGCCCAGCACCTGGAAGCCGCCGCAGATCCCCAGCACCGGCCGCCCCTCGGCGGCCCGCCGTGCCAGGGCGTCGGCCAGCCCGCGCTCGCGCAGCCATTCCAGGGCCTTCACCGTGCCGCGCGTACCGGGGACGACGACCAGGTCGGCGTCCGCCAGTTCCTCGGCCCGGTCCACGAACCGCACCACCACGCCCGGCTCCGCCGCCAGCGCGTCGACGTCCGTGAAGTTCGACATCAGCGGCACCGCGCACACCGCGACCCGCAGGACGTCCTCGCCGGCCGGCGGGGCCACCACCGACTCCCGGACCGCCCCGCGCAGCGAGACGCGCAGCCCGTCCTCCTCGTCGATGCCCAGCCCGTGCCGGTAGGGCAGCACGCCGTACGTCGCGCGGCCGGTCAGCCCCCGCAGCATCTCCATGCCGGGCTCCAGCAGCGAGACGTCGCCGCGGAACTTGTTCACCAGGTAGCCGGCGATCAGCGACTGGTCCTGCGGCGACAGGAGCGCCGTCGTACCGAAGAACGACGCGAAGACCCCGCCCCGGTCGATGTCGCCGACCACGACCACCGGGAAGCGCGCGGCCCGCGCGATGCCCATGTTCACGATGTCGGTCCGGCGCAGGTTGATCTCGGCCGGACTGCCCGCCCCCTCGCAGATCACGGCGTCATACGTGCCCCGCAGCTGCTCCAGGCAGTCCGTGACGACGCCGAGCAACTGCTCCTGGCGGCCGCCGTGGTAGCCGCGCGCACTCATCTCGCCCACCGGCTTGCCCAGCAGCACCACCTGGCTGCTGCGGTCGCTGCCCGGCTTGAGCAGCACGGGGTTCATCAGCGCGGTCGGCTCCACGCGGGCCGCCTGCGCCTGCATCGCCTGGGCGCGTCCGATCTCGGCGCCCTCGCGGGTCACGAACGAGTTCAGCGACATGTTCTGCGCCTTGAACGGGGCGACCTTCACGCCCTGGCGCACCAGCCAGCGGCAGATGCCCGCCGTGACCACGCTCTTGCCGGCGTCCGAGGTCGTACCCGCGACGAGGAGTCCCCCGCCCGCCTTCGCGCTGCTCATGCCCGTCCCCTCCCAGTCCGACGTGACACCGCACACCGCAGTGCCACACATGCCCCCAGCGCCAGCCAGGTCACCTGCCGGGACAGCCGTACGGCCCGCTCGATGTCCGAGACCTCCACCGGCCGCCCCGTCCCGCCGTTGAGCACGGCCCGGTGCTCGACCCGTCCCCCGTACGCGAGGGTGCCGCCCAGGCGTACGCCGAGCGCCCCGGCGAACGAGGCCTCCACGGGGCCGGCGTTCGGGCTCGGGTGCTTCGCGGCGTCCGCGCGCCAGGCCCGTACGGCTCCCCGCCGGTCGGGTCCGGCCACCACGGCGGCCAGGGCGGTGAGCCGGGCGCCCGGCCAGCCCGCCAGGTCGTCGAGCCGGGCCGAGGCCCAGCCGTAGCGCAGGTAGCGGGGGGACTTGTGGCCCACCATCGCGTCCAGGGTGTTCACGGCGCGGAAGGCCAGCAGCCCGGGGACGCCCGCGACGGCCCCCCACACCAGGGCGCCGACCACCGCGTCGGAGGTGTTCTCGGCGACGGACTCCACGACGGCACGGGCCATCTGCTGCTCGTCCAGGGCCTGGGGATCACGCCCGCACAGGTGCGGCAGCCGTTCGCGGGCCACCTCGGCGTCCCCGGCGGCGAGCGCACCGCCGATGGCCCGGGCCTCCCGGCCCAGCGAGGTGCCGCCCACGACGGCCCAGGTGGCCGCGGCGGTCAGGGCGATACGGGCGGCCGCGGGCCGGGAGCGCACGGCGCGGGCGCCCAGCGCCCCGACGGCGGCCGCGCCCCCGGCGCACACGAGGGTGTGGAGCAGGCCCCGGGCGCGGTCGTCGCGCCACAGGGCGCGTTCGACGGCGGCGGCTGCTCGTCCGAAGGCGGCCACGGGGTGCCCGCGGCGCGGATCACCGAGGATCCGGTCGCCGATCAGGCCCGCCGTGGCGCCGTACGCGAAGACGCGATCGGCACGCATGGTGGCAGGTAGGTCCTCACTCAGGGTCCGCGCCCTGGTTCGACGTGTCCGGCGGCGAGAGTTCCTGGCTCCCGGGAGGCCGCACGCAGCGCGTGCGCTCCCCGGTGACAGTGGCGGGACCGCGCCGGATTCGCACCGGACTTCCTCTCCATGCCGCCGTATTGGCCCGCGCAGTCCACCACGCACCGCGAACGCCCGTCAACTCGCCGTTGACCTGCGGTGACACATGGCACAAGGCTCCCCCCGGGCGAACCCGGGGGGAGCCTTGTCCATGCGTGTGAAGGACGCGTCCACCGGACGCGCCCGGCAGACCCGCCTAGGAGACGATCAGGTAGATCCCGTACGCCACGGCCGCCGCGACGAGCGCGAAGCAGGCGTACGCACCGCTGCGGGCCAGGGTGGCGGTGCCGCCCTGCTCGGTGGCGGTCTCGTGCTTGGACAGGCACACCAGGCCCAGGGTGAACAGGGCCACGAGGGCGACGGTGGCCGAGAGGCTGACCCCGAAGACGGAGCCGAGTGCTGCCCAGTCGATCTTCATACCGCTGATTCCTCTGTCGTTCTCGGGGTCAGACCGCGGCGGCCGGAGCCGCGGGGGTCGTCTGGGCGGCCGCCGGGATGGTGGCCTTGAGGTCCTCGTCGGTCACGGCGGCAGCCGTGGCGGCGGCCGTGGTCGGCGGGACGGTGACCGCGGCCATGGCCGTGGTGACGACACCCGGCTCCTCGGCGGCGGCCGTCTGCGTCTCGTTGACGTTGTGGTGGTCGACGACCTGGCGGCGCGAGATCAGCCAGATGCCGGCGCAGGCGCCGATCAGGAAGACGGCGACGGCGGCGACGCCGATGTCACCGGTCCGCATGACGAACTCGGCGCCGGAGGCGACCACGGCCGCGGCGGGGAGCGTCAGGCCCCAGGCGATGAACATGCGGGTGGCGGTGGACCAGCGGACCACACCGCCCTTGCGGCCCAGGCCCGCACCCATGACGGCGCCGGAGCACGCGTGGGTGGTGGAGAGGGAGAAGCCGAGGTTGGAGGAGGCCAGGATGACGCTCGCGGCCGAGGTCTGGGCGGCGAAGCCCTGCTGCGGCTGGAGGTCGGTCAGGCCGCTGCCCATGGTGCGGATGATGCGCCAGCCGCCCAGGTAGGTGCCCAGGGCGATGGCCATGCCGGCGGAGACGATGACCCAGACCGGCGGGTTCGCGCCGGAGTCCAGGGCGCCGCCGGCCACCAGGGCCAGCGTGATGATGCCCATCGTCTTCTGCGCGTCGTTGGTGCCGTGCGCGAGGGAGACGAGGCCGGCCGAGGCGATCTGTCCGGCGCGGTAGCCCTTGGTGGCGGTCTTTCCGCCGACCTTGCCGCCGAGCTTGTACGTGACCTTGGCGGCCAGCATCGCGGCCACGCCGGCCACGATCGGGGCGGCGACGGCGGGGATGAGCACCTTGGTGACCACGACGCTGCCGTTGACCGCGCCGAGGCCGGCAGAGGCGACCGCGGCACCGATCAGGCCGCCCATCAGGGCGTGGGAGGAGCTGGAGGGGAGCCCGACCAGCCAGGTGACGAGGTTCCAGAGGATCGCGCCGACCAGGGCGGCGAAGATCACTTCGGGCTGGATGCCCTCCTCGTTGACCAGGCCCTTGGAGATCGTCTTGGCGACCTCCACGGACATGAACGCGCCGACGAGGTTGAGCACGGCGGACATGGCCACCGCCGTCTTGGGCTTGAGGGCGCCGGTCGAGATGGTGGTGGCCATCGCGTTGGCTGTGTCGTGGAAACCGTTCGTGAAGTCGAACACGAGAGCGGTGATGATCACGATCCCGAGGAGAAGCGTTATGTGCTCCATTTACCCAGGCTTCTGTTTGGCGTCAGTGGCTCGGCGACCGTAGGCAACCTGAGTGAACGGAAGATGAACTGACACGGTCGGAGTGGTGTACCGGCCCGGTCGTGGACGGCCTGGTTCGTCCGGTTTCCGTCGTGGATATCGCCATTAATGCACGTCAAAGCCGGGTGAACGGACCCTTCCGGAGGTGTCCCGGACCCGCGGAACCCGCCCCGGGGGCTCCCGGAAGAGATCTAGATCACTCCGGCGGAAGGCCGGGCGCGGGTGCTTTCGGAGCAGGTGCGGAGCCTCTCCGGGCCGCTTCCGGAACCTTCCGCTCCAGTGGCCCGCCCGCGCTCCCGCCCCGACACTGGAGCGGTGCGTACCGCCACAGCGACGGCCGGGGCCGTCACCACCGCCCTCCTCGGCGCCGGCGCCGCCGTGATCGCGGCCGGCCGGTACGCCGCCGACGCCGCCCTGCGGCCCCGGCCCGGCCGGCCGCTGCCCGGCGGACCCCGGCTCAGCGTCCACTCCACCGCAGCCGGCCGCGTCGCCCTGACCCGCTCCCTGGCCTCCCTGCGCCCCGGCACGTACGGGCTGGACGCGCCCGGGGTGCACGCCGTCGTCGGGCCCGTACTCGACGGGGTCCCGCACGAACCCGACACCGTCGTGCGCCGGCTCCTCTCCGTCACCCACGGCGCCCTCGACCCCGGCACCCGGGTCACCCTCACCCCGCAGGTCCACGTGGGCAACCCGCGCACCGCCCTCGGGCTCGACCACGCCGACGTGGACGTCCCCGGGGAGCTCGGCGCCCTGCCCGCCTGGTTCGTCCCCGCCGCCCGCGACACCTGGGTGATCACCGTGCACGGGCTCGGCACCACCCGCGAGCACCCGATGACGGTCATGCCCTTCCTGCACCGCCACCGGCTGCCCGTGCTCGACCTCGCCTACCGCGGGGACCTCGGCGCCCCCGCCCCGCCGGACGGCCTCGGCCACCTCGGCGCATCGGAGTGGCGGGACCTGGACGCCGCCATCCGCTACGCCCTGCGCTACGGCGCCCGGCGCGTCGTCCTGCACGGCTGGTCCACGGGGGCGGCCATGGCCCTGCACGCCGCCGAGCGCTCCGCCCTGGCCGACCGGATCTGCGGCCTGGTGCTGGACTCGCCCGTCCTCGACTGGCACACCACCCTGCGCGCCCTCGCCGCCGCGCGCCGCACCCCGGCCGCGCTGCTGCCGTTCACGGTGCGGGCCGCCGAGGGGCGCGCCGGGCTCCGCGCCGACCGCACCGGTCCCGGGGCGGACCCCCGCGCCCTGCGCGTCCCCGTGCTGGTCTTCCACGGCCCGGACGACACGCTCGCCCCCTGGGAGCCCTCGCGCCGGCTGGCCGCCGCACGTCCCGACCTCGTCACCCTGAAGACCGTCCGCGCGGCCCCGCACGGGGCGATGTGGAACGCGGATCCGGCGCAGTACGAGGAAGCCTTGCGGCGCTTCCTCACCCCTCTCATGTGAAGGCCGTGTGCCGGACGGGGCGGGGAGGGTGCCTTGCCCCGGTCTGTCCCTCCGGGGGCTCGTGAAAACGGCCGGTTCCGTTTGGGCTTTCGGCCAGTGACGGGCGAGACTGCTTCCGTGACGTCCCGAAAGCCTGATGAGCAGTTGGCTCGCGACTCCAGACTCCGACTCGTCTCCCCGCGGTCCGTCGCCACGGCCCGCAAGGCGGTGACCGACCGACGCCCCCGGCCCGCCTCCCGGCCCCCGGCGGGCACCCCCGCCACGGCCGAACTGGCCGACCGGGCACGGGCCTCGCTCACCCACGCCGTACGGCTCGCCCGCTGGGCCGAGCTCCACCTCGGCGGCGGCGACGGAGCCCGGCCCGCCCCGGCGGGAGCGCTGCCCGCCTCCGACGTCGAACGCGCCGCGGCCGAACTGCACCTGACGCACGGACAGATCAGGGCCGGCTGGGACCGTGCCCGGCTCGCCGGCCTCGTCGAGGTGCACGGCGGCCACGCCCGGCCCGGCTGGCGGCTGCGCGCCTGGGACCGCGACGACAGCGCCGTACTGCGCGGCTGGGTCGCCCTGTTCGACGCCTGGTCGCTGGTCCACCCGGCCCCCGCCGACATCGCCCCCGCGGCCGTCGCCGAGGTGGTCGAGGCGATGCCGCAACTGCTGTCCCTGCTCCAGCTGTCCGCCGGGCCCGTGACCGTCCCCGACCTGCTCGACCTGCTCGGCCAGCGCGTGACCGAACTGCGCGACGAGCGGTGCGAGGTGCCCTACGACGCCCCCGCGCGCGACGCCTCGGCGGCCGAGCCGTCCGGGGGGCCCGCGGCTCCCTTCCCGCTCGCCCGGCTGCTGCGCTGGGCGCTCGGCGGGCTCGCCGCCGTGGACGCCGTCACCCTCGGGCCCGCGCAGGCCGCCCTGACCCCGCTCGGGAGTTGGGCGGTCTGGGTCAAGCTGGAGCAGATCTGCGTGGCGGCCCAGAGCCCCGCCGGGAACATCGAGCAGTCCGCCGCCGCCATGCTGCACGGCTGCGCCCGGCTCACCCCGGGCCCGGCCCGCGCCGAGTACCAGGCGTGGCTCGCCGCCCGGCCCGTCGGACACGCCGTCAGCGAGCTGCTACAGGCCGCCCGCGGCGAGGACGCCCTGCTGCGCGGCCTCGCCTTCGAGGCGCTGCGCGTGGTCGGCGCCCCGGCCGAGCCGGACGTGCGGGCCGCCGTGCGCGAGCCCGCGCTGCGGCCGTACGCCCTGCTCTGGCTCGCCGAACACGACGGGGTGGATCCGGACGAGGCCCAGGACGTGCTCACCCCGGAGGAGTCGACCTGGCTCTGGGTGGACACCGCCGCCGCCATCGCGGACCACGGCGAGGCGGACCTGCTGGCGCGCCACCTCGACTCGGCCGTCCGCACCACCGTTCCCCGCCTGCTGGACGAGGTCCGGGCGGTCGGCCACCCGCGCACCGTGCAGGTCCTGGTCGCGCTGGCCGCCGCCCACCCCGATCCGGCCCTGGCCAAGGCGGTCCGCCGGGCTGCCTTCCAGGTCCACACCGGCGGGGCGTAGCCCCCGCCGGGCGGGTCAGACCTGCGGTGCGTAGGTGCCGAAGCTCCAGATGTTGCCCTCGGCGTCGCGGGCCGTGTAGTCCCGCGAGCCGTAGTCCTGGTCGGTCGGCTCCATGAGGATCTCCACCCCGTGCTCGGCGGCGCGGCGGTGGTGCGCGTCCACGTCGTCGACCACCACGTAGACGCCGGCCGGGCCGGCGCCCTCCATGGCCTTGTCGAAGACGCCGCCGCGGCCCTTGCTGCCGAGCATGACGGCGCCGTTCCCGTACGAGAGCTCGGCGTGCATCACGGCGCCGTCCTCTCCCTCGTAGACGGCGACCTGGGTGAATCCGAACGCCTCCGTCAGCTGCTGGATCGCGGACTTGGCGTCGCGGTAGAGCAGGGTCGGAAAGATGGACGGAACGCCTGCCATGACGGTCACTCCTTCTCGTGCTCGCGAATGTGATCCACGTCACAGCATGGCAGGCGCCGCCGACGACCCGGGGGAGGGCCGTCAGCGGAAGGTGTTGCACTGGGTCATGTCGCCGGTGCGGTAGCCCTGGTAGAACCACTGCTGGCGCTGCGCGGCCGACCCGTGCGTCCAGGACTCGGGGGTCACCCGGCCCTGGAACTTCTCCTGGATCCGGTCGTCGCCCACCGCGGCGGCCGCGTCCAGGCCGTCCCGGATGTCCTGGTCGGTGAGGGCGGTGATCAGCGGCCTGCCCGTGGACTCGTCCGGGGTCCGCGTCGCGTTGTGCGCCCACACCCCGGCGTAGCAGTCGGCCTGGAGCTCGACCTTGACGGCGTTGCTGTTCGCGCCCTGCTGACCGTCCTGGGCCCTGCGCAGCGTGCCCGTCAGGTTCTGGACGTGGTGTCCGTACTCGTGCGCGACGACGTACGCCTGGGCGAAGGGGCCGCCGCTCGCACCGAACTGCGTCCGCAGCTGCTCGAAGAAGCCCAGGTCCAGGTAGACCTTCCGGTCGGAGGGGCAGTAGAACGGGCCGACCGCCGAGGTGGCCGCGCCGCAGGCGGTGTTCACCCGGCCGGTGAAGAAGACCGTGGAGGCCGGCGTGTACGTCCCGCCGCGGCGGGCGAACTCCTGGCGCCAGAAGTCCTGCGTGCTGTTGACGACCGCCACCAGCCGGCAGTCCTCCCGCGCGTTCGCGTCCCGCCCCTTCCGGCAGGACTGCTGCACCTCGCTGAGGCCGGAGGAGGTGGTCCGCGGCTCCGGGTTGCCCGAGGACAGCCCCAGCTGGTCCGGGCTCACACCGAAGATGATCCCGAGGACCAGCGCGATCAGCCCCGCGATGCCGCCGCCGATCGTCGCCCGGCCGCCGGGGATGCGGCTGCCGCGCTGATCGCTGACCTCGGAGGTGTCCAGATCGGCGTCGTCGTCGAACTGCATCCCGCACCGCCCTCGCTTGCGCATGCTCTGCACGTGGCCCGCACACGGCCGCCTCTGCGGCGAGTATCACCTGCTCTGCGCCGATATGCGCCCCGGCCCGCCGGGCCGGTCCGTGCGGGCGGGCGCGGGCGCGCCCTCCCCCGGCCCGCGTGCCCGGAAAGTGGTTGCGCACCCCCGGTAGAATGAATCGCATGGCAAATCTCCTCGCGGATTAGCGGCGTCGAAGCTCGCGTCCCGCCCCCCTTCCGCCGTCCCCACCGCCCTGGAGTATTTCCGTGATCACCGCCACCGGCATCGAGCTGCGCGCCGGCGCCCGCGTCCTCATCGAGTCCGCTTCCTTCCGCGTCGCCAAGGGCGACCGCATCGGCCTGGTCGGCCGCAACGGAGCGGGTAAGACCACCCTGACCAAGTGCCTCGCGGGAGAGGGACAGCCCGCCGCCGGCACCATCACCCGTTCGGGCGAGGTCGGCTACCTCCCGCAGGACCCCCGTACCGGCGACCTCGACGTGCTGGCCCGCGACCGGATCCTCTCGGCCCGCGGTCTGGACGTCCTGCTGCGCAAGATGCGGGCGAACGAGGAGCGCATCGCCACCGGCTCCGGCGCCACCCGGGACAAGGCCCTGCGCCAGTACGAACGCCAGGAGACCGAGTTCCTGACCAAGGGCGGCTACGCCGCCGAGTCGGAGGCCGCCACCATCTCGGCCGCCCTCGGCCTGCCCGACCGGGTGCTCGGCCAGCCGCTGCACACCCTCTCCGGCGGTCAGCGCCGCCGTGTCGAGCTCGCCCGGATCCTGTTCTCGGACGCCGACACCCTGCTCCTCGACGAGCCCACCAACCACCTCGACGCCGACTCGATCGTGTGGCTGCGGGACTACCTGAAGAACTACCGCGGCGGCTTCATCGTGATCTCCCACGACGTCGACCTGGTCGAGACCGTCGTGAACAAGGTGTTCTACCTGGACGCCAACCGGTCCCAGATCGACGTCTACAACATGGGCTGGAAGCTCTACCAGCAGCAGCGCGAGGCCGACGAGAAGCGCCGCAAGCGCGAGCGCCAGAACGCGGAGAAGAAGGCCGCGGCCCTGAACTCGCAGGCCGACAAGATGCGCGCGAAGGCGACCAAGACCGTCGCCGCGCAGAACATGGCCAAGCGCGCCGAGCGCCTGCTGTCGGGCCTGGAGGCCGTCCGCGTCTCCGACAAGGTCGCCAAGCTGCGCTTCCCCGACCCGGCGCCCTGCGGCAAGACCCCGCTGACCGCCGAGGGCCTCTCGAAGTCGTACGGCTCCCTGGAGATCTTCACCGACGTCGACCTGGCCATCGACAAGGGCTCCCGCGTGGTCATCCTCGGCCTCAACGGCGCAGGCAAGACCACGCTGCTGCGCCTGCTGTCCGGCACGGAGAAGCCCGACACCGGCACCGTGACCCCCGGCCACGGCCTCAAGCTCGGCTACTACGCCCAGGAGCACGAGACCCTCGACCCCGAGCGCACCGTCCTGGAGAACATGCGCTCCTCCGCCCCGGACCTCGACCTGGTCAGCGTGCGCAAGACGCTCGGCTCGTTCCTGTTCTCCGGTGACGACGTGGACAAGCCGGCCGGAGTCCTCTCCGGTGGCGAGAAGACCCGCCTGGCCCTGGCCACGCTCGTCGTCTCCTCCGCGAACGTGCTGCTCCTGGACGAGCCCACCAACAACCTCGACCCGGCCAGCCGCGAGGAGATCCTGGGCGCGCTGCGCACGTACAAGGGCGCCGTCATCCTCGTCACGCACGACGAGGGCGCCGTCGAGGCGCTGGAGCCGGAGCGGATCATCCTGCTCCCGGACGGCGTCGAGGACCTGTGGGGCCCGGACTACCGGGACCTCGTCGCGCTCGCCTGAGGTCGCCCCGCGCGCGCCGATGAGGTTGATCCAGTTCCTTATGGATCATTCGGCTCAGACGTGATCCATCATCTGAGTGAGACGGTCTCGTACCGCTGCGCTCTGTACGACGGCCCCGGCCGCGCCCGCCCCGGCGCGTTCCCGGGGCTGCCGCCTCTCCGCGGCGCCCGCCCTGACCTGGTGGTTTCCCGCGGGGGCCGGGAAGTGTGACGGACGTCATGCAGCGGAGGGGGAGATTCCGTTCTGCTCGGGTGTCCACCCCTCGGGAAATGCCGTCGTACCGACCTTGCTGAATGGGTGGCCAGGAAGCCGGGGAGGGGTGATCATGAGAAGTCCAGAGCGCACTTCCCATGAGGAGGCACGGGTGGCCGAGACTCTGAAGAAGGGCAGCCGGGTGACCGGCGCCGCGCGCGACAAGCTCGCGGCAGACCTGAAGAAGAAGTACGACTCCGGTGCGAGTATCCGGGCGCTGGCCGAGGAAACGGGCCGGTCCTACGGATTCGTCCACCGGATGCTCAGCGAGTCCGGAGTCGTGCTGCGTGGTCGCGGTGGTGCGACGCGCGGCAAGAAGGCGGCTACGGCCTGACCCGCCTCCCGGCCGCGAGGCCAGGGTGCGGGGAGCATGACTTTGGCCTGCCCACACCGCACACCGCGGTTCCTTCGGTGACCCCCGGTCGGCCATCCGGCCGCCCGGGTGGTTACTGTGCAGTCACTTAGGCCGAGATCGCGGCCCGACTGCACACCGGAGGCACCCAGATGGCTCTGCTCGACAAGGACGGCGTACGGCTCACCGTCGACGACACGGTCGCGACGGTGACACTGACCAATCCGGCCAAGCGAAACGCTCAGTCCCCCGCGCTCTGGCGGGCGTTGACGGAGGCCGGAAGGTCGCTGCCGGGCACCGTCCGGGTCGTGGTGCTGCGTGGTGAGGGCAAGTCCTTCTCCGCCGGACTCGACCGGCAGGCGTTCACCCCCGAGGGCTTCGAGGGTGAGCCGTCCTTCCTCGATCTGGCGCGCGGTTCGGAGGAACTGCTCGACTCCACCATCGCCGAGTACCAGGAGGCGTTCACCTGGTGGCGGCGGCCCGACATCGTGTCCATCGCCGCCGTGCAGGGGCACGCCATCGGCGCCGGCTTCCAGCTCGCGCTGGCGTGCGACCTCCGTGTGGTGGCGGACGACGTGCAGTTCGCCATGCGCGAGACCAGCCTCGGCCTCGTGCCCGACCTGGCGGGCACGCAGCCGCTGACCTCCCTCGTCGGCTATGCCCGCGCGCTGGAGATCTGCGCCACCGGCCGCTTCGTGCACGCCGAAGAGGCCGAGCGGGTCGGACTGGCGAACCTGGTGGTCCCGGCCGGTGAACTCGACGCCGCGGTCCAGGACCTCACCCCCGCCCTGCTCGCCCCGGCGCGCGATGCGGTGATTGAGACGAAGGCCCTGCTCCGGGATGCCCTGTCCCGCCCCTACGACGACCAGCGCGCGGCCGAGCGTGCCGCCCAGGCCCGCCGCCTGCGCGATCTCGCGGGCCTGTCCGACTGACCCCTTCCGACTGCTGCCGGCCGGGCGGCGCCCTCCCCGTCACCGCACGGGAGGGCGGCGCCGCCGGTGTCGTCCCGGGCGCTGCCGGGCCCCCGCGCTTACCGTGGTGCGAGTGAGTCCATCCGCGCGAAGGGACACGCGATGACCGAATCCGTATCCGGTGGCGCCGCACGCGACCCGGGCGACCGCGGCCGCACCACCATCTCCGACGGCGTCGTCGAGAAGATCGCCGGACTCGCGGCCCGCGAGGTGGTCGGCGTCCACGCCATGGGCAGCGGCAGCGGGCTGTCGCGTACCTTCGGCGCCGTGCGCGACCGCGTCCCCGGCGGGGCGAAGTCGTACGTCAGCCGGGGCGTGAAGGCAGAGGTAGGCGAGGTGCAGACGGCCCTCGACCTGGAGATCGTCGTCGACTACGGGGTGGCGATCCGCGACGTGGCCCGGGCCGTCCGGCTGAACGTCATCGCGGCGGTCGAGCGGATGACCGGCCTGGAGGTCGTCGAGGTCAACATCGCGGTCAGCGACGTCAAGCTTCCCGACGAGCCCGACGAGGAGCCGGAGCCCCGGCTCCAGTAGAGGAGGGCTCCATGAGGATGGCGGTCGCCGGCATGTTCGCCGGCATGGCGCTGGCCTTCGCCGGATACTTCGGCGGTTTCGGGGCCTTCCTGCTGGTGGCGGCGCTCGGTGCCATCGGCTTCGTCGTCGGCCGGTTCCTGGACGGGGACCTGGAACCCGGCGACTTCTTCCGTCCCCGCGACCGTGGCAGGTGAGGCCTCGATGAGCAGCACACCGCGGGCGGCCCCGCCCCGGGTACCCCCCGCGGACCGCGGAGCCACCCGTATCGCCGACCGGGTCGTCGCCAAGATCGCGGCCCAGGCGGCGCGGGAGGCGCTGGCCGGGCAGCCTTCCGGCGGACCGGCCGACGGGGCGGGGGCGGCCGGGCCGCACGCCACGGTGACGGTGCACCACGACATCGCCCGGGTGCGGGTGAGCCTGGAGCTCGGCTACCCCTCGGACCTGGGCGCCCAGTGTGCGGCCGTACGCCGCAACGTCACCCTCCGCATCGAGGAGTGCGCTGGCATGGCGGTGCCCGAGGTCGACATCGACATCGAGCACCTGCACTCGGTGCAGACGCGTTCCGCCGCCGTACGGGACCGGAAGCTGCGGTGAGGGCGGGTACGCGGTCCCCCGGGGCCCGGCCCCGCCGGTTCCGGTCCGCCCGGCGCGTTCCGGCAGCGCTGACCGCACTCGCGGTGCTGGGGATCTCCGGGCTGTTCCTGTACGACCTCGCCGCGGTACGCGCCCACCGTCCGGGGATGCGCTGGCGGCGCGAGCTCGTCGGCCGGCTGGCGCGGCACACCCCGGCGGACACCGGGGTGCTGGTGGGCGCCGGGGTGCTGGTGGCGGCCGGGCTGGTGCTGATGGTGCTGGCGCTGACCCCGGGCCTGCGCGGCATCCTGCCCATGCGGGTCTCCGGTCCGGACGTACGGGCGGGGCTCGGGCGCAAGGCCGCCGCGCAGGTGCTGCGGGACCGGGCGATGGAGGTGTCCGGGGTGCGGTCGGCGCGGGTGAAGGTCGGCCGCGCCCGCATCACGGTGCGCGCCGCTTCGCACTTCCGCGAGCTGGACGACGTACGGGCCGACCTGGACGAGGTGCTCGCCGTCGGCATCGCGGAACTGGGGCTGGCCGAGACCGGCGAGGCCGCACCGGCGATGCGGGTCCGGGTGAGCCGGGCCGCCGTCGGGGGAAAGGGGTGAACGCGTGCTGGGGACGGTGAACCGGATTCTGCTCGGGCTGGTGGGCGCGGTGCTGGCGGCCGCCGGGGTCGTGGTGCTGACGGCGTCGAGGCCGCTGGGCGGGCGGCACCGGCCGCTGCTGGCGGAGGCCACCCGGCGGAGCCACTGGCACGCCGAGGGCTGGTGGTGGTGGGCCGAGCTGGCCGGGCTCGTCCTGTGCGTCCTGCTCGCGCTGTGGTGGCTGCTCGCCCAGCTGCGGCGGTCGCGGCCGGCGGCGCTGCTGGTGGACACCGGCGACGGGGCGTTCGCGGTGCTGCGGGGGCGGGCGCTGGAGGAGGCGGTGGCCGCGGAGGTGGGGGCGGTGGAAGGGGTGGCCCGGTGCAGGGTCGCGCTGCGGGGGAGGAGCGGGGCGCCGGCGCTGCGCGTGGCGGTGGAGCTGGAGCCGTACGCGGTGCCGGCCGATGCGCTGGCCGCGCTCGAAGGCCCGGTCCTGACCCGTGCCCGCACCTCGGCCGCGCTCCCGGCGCTCCCGACGGAGGCCCGCCTGGAGGTCAGGGCCCACCGGCCCCGCCGGGTCACGTGACGTCGGGCCACGTACCGCCGGGGCCGGGTTGGCGCTTCAGAAGCCGTGGCGGGTGCCGCCGTCGACGGGGAGCATGATGCCGGTCAGGTACGAGGCCGCCGGCGAGAGCAGGAAGGCCGCCGCGCGCCCGAACTCCTCCGGAGTGCCGTAGCGCCTCAGCGGGATCCCGGCCTCGTTGGCCGCCCGCGTCCCCTCCGGGTCTCCGGACAGCGCGTCGAGCTCCCGGACCCGGTCCGTGTCGATACGGGCGGGCAGCAGCCCGATCACCCGGACCCCGCGCGGCCCCAGCTCCACCGACAGGGACTTCGCGAAGCCGGCCAGGCCCGGCCGCAGGCCGTTGGAGATGGTCAGACCGGGGATCGGCTCGTGGACCGAGCCCGACAGGACGAAGCCGATGACCCCGCCCTCGCCCAGCTCGGCCGCAGCGGCCCGGGCCAGCCGTACCGCGCCCAGGAAGACCGACTCGAACGCCGCGGTCCACTGGGCGTCGGTGTTGTCCGCGGCCCAGCCCGGCGCCGGCCCGCCCACGCTGATGAGGATGCCGTCGATGCGGCCGAAGCGTTCCTTCGCCGTGGCGATGAGCCGGGCCGCCGCTTCGGGGTCGGAGTTGTCCGCGGCCACGCCCACCGCGTTCGGGCCCAGCTCGGCCGCCGCGTCCTGCGCGCGCTTCGCGTCCCGGCCGGAGACGATCACCTTCGCGCCGTCGGCCGCCAGCTCACGCGCCGAGGCGAAGCCGAGGCCCCGGGTGGCTCCGGTGACGACGTAGACGCGGTCCTTCAGTCCAAGATCCATGCGGACACGCTACGCCGTCGCCGCCGGCTCCCGCTCGGGGGATCCGCCCGCGGCCGCCGCCGCCTCGCGGTCGCGCTTCTCGCGCCGTACGAGGACCAGCCACCCGAGCGGAACCGCCGACGCGAAGAGCCACCACTGCACGGCGTAGGCCATGTGCGGGCCGATCGAGTCGTGGTCGGGTTCGGCGACCGGCTCGGGCTTCCCGTCCGCCGGGACGGGGGCGGTCAGTTCCAGGTAGCCGCCGAGCACGGGCTTGCCCAGGGACTCCGCCTGCTGCGCGCTGTTGATCAGCATCACCTGGCGCTCCGGCAGGCCCTTGCGGTCCTTGATGCCGCTGGCGCCGCTCGTTTCGTCGGCCTTCAGGCGGCCGGTGACCGTCACCTCGCCCGTGGGCGCGGCCGGCACCGGCGGGTAGGCGCGGGGGTCGTCGCCGCCCGGCACCCAGCCGCGGTTGACCAGCACCACCCGGCCGTCGCCCAGCACCAGCGGGGTGAGGACCTGGAAGCCGACCTTGTCGTCGTTGGAGGTGCGCATCCGGACGACGACCTCGTGCGCGGAGTCGTAGGTACCGGTGGCCGTGACGGCGCGCCAGTAATCGGAGCGCGGCACCACGTGGCCGGGGGAGCTCATCCGGGCCATCGGGACCGGCTTCGCGGTCAGGTTCGAGGCGATCAGCTCGTTCTGCGCGACCCGGTGCTCATGGCGGTGGTACTGCCAGAACCCCAGCCTGACCATCACGGGGATGAGGACGAGGGCGAGGAGGGTGAGGCACACCCACTGCCGGGTCAGCACAAAGCGGTACACGCCCACGACGGTACCCCCAGCCGCGCGGACCCCGGCGGCCGGGTGGCCGTCCGGGGTCGGGAGACGGAGGGGGCGGGAGCCCCCTCAGACGCGGTCGACGATGCCCACCTTCCCTTCCGCGCGGGCGCAGTGCGCCCCGCAGAACCACTGGCCCTCGACCTCGACTCCCTGCCCGATGATCTGCACCCGGCAGTGCTCGCAGATCGGCGCCATGCGGTGGATGGCGCACGAGAAGCAGTCGAAGACGTGCACCGCGCCCTGCGCGTGCACCTCGAAGGACATTCCGTAATCGTTTCCGCAGACCTCACAACGTGCCATGCGCCACAGGGTGGGACCGCGGAGCGGGCCGGAGAAGCGGGCGCCGGGCGAGTCGCCCGACGCTCACCCGTCTGCCGCAGCCACGTCCCGCAACAGCTGGGTGAAGGCCGCCTCGTCGACCACCGGGGTACCGAAGGACTTCGCCTTGACCGTCTTGGAGGTCGCCGAGTCGGGGTCGTTCGTCACGAGCAGGCTCGTGAGCCGCGACACACTCGTCGCGATGTGCAGGCCCGCCTCGACCGCGCGGTCCTCCAGCAGCTCCCGGTCCACCGAGGTGTCCCCCGAAAAGGCGACCCGCATGCCCTGCTTGAGGGGTTTGCCGTCCTCGAACCGGCCCGGATTCGGGTGCGGGCACGGCGGGCGCTTGCGCGAGGGCCGCCAACTGCCGCCCCGGTACGAGGGCTGGTAGCCGATCCGCGGGGTGACGGGGGAGTCCGACCACTCCGTCAGCGGCCGGCATTCCAGCAGGGGCAGCCGTACGCCGTCCCGCGCCGCCGCGTGCAGCGAAGGGCGGAAGGCCTCCGCGAGGACGCGCGCGTCGTCGAGCGCGTGGTGGGCGCGCTGCTGGACCACGCCGAAGTGGGCGGCGAGGGACTCCAGCTTGTGGTTGGGCAGCGGGAGGTTCAGCTCCTTCGACAGGGCGATGGTGCACAGCCGCTGGCGCACCGGCACGGTCTCGGCGGCCCGCGCGTACTCACGGGCAATCATCTGCCAGTCGAAGATGGCGTTGTGCGCGACCAGCACGCGGTCCGCGAGGCGGCCCGAGAACTCCTCGGCGATGTCCTTGAAGAGCGGTGCGTCCTGGAGCATGTCGCCGGTCAGACCGTGGATCCACACCGGGCCCGGATCCCGCTGGGGGTTGACCAGGGTGTACCAGTGGTCCTCCACGTTGCCCTGCGCGTCGAGCCGGTAGACGGCGGCGGAGATGATCCGGTCGTCGCGAGCGAGCCCGGTCGTCTCCACGTCGACGACCGCGTACCCCTCCGGGTACGCGGTCGGCCACGACGTCTCTGCGGTTGTACGGTCGGCGAGCATGGTCACAGAGGATATCGGCCCCGACTGACACCGGAGCCCGGGACGGTGGCCGGCTCACGGCGCATCAGCGCACCGGGGCGTCCGGGGACAGCAGGGAGCGTACGAGGGCCCGCGTCGACAGCAGGAACAGCCGCTCCGGATCCGCCGGGCGGGCCAGGGCGCGGGCGAGCGGCGGATCGTGGGGGGCGGTGGCCGGGTCCCAGAGGTCGCCCTCGGCGGGGGACTGCGCGGGGGAGCGCTCGCGGTTGCGCTCGACGAGGACGAAGCCGACGATCTGGAACTGGATCGCGCGCACCGCGTCGGCGGCCCGGGTGCCGCGCAAGCCCGCCGCGTGCACCTCGTGCACCAGCGCCTGCTGGGCCGGAAGGAACATCCGTTCGGTGAGCCCGCGCTCGTGGACCATCGCGATCAGGTGCGGGCGCGTGCGCAGCTCGCGGCGCAGGGTCCGCGCCACGGAGAGGATCCGCTCGCCCGGGGTGCGGCCGGCGGGCCGGATCGAGCCCATCTGCTCGACGGTCCGTTCCACGAGTGCGTCCAGGAGCGATTCGCGGTTGCCGACGTGCCAGTAGATGGAGGTCACCGCCGTGCCCAGCTCGGCGGCGAGCTTGCGCATGGTGAGGGCGGCCGGGCCGTGCTGCTTGACCAGGGAGGCGGCCGCCTCCAGGACCTCCTCGCGGGTCAGCGCGGTTCTGGCCATCGTCCGGGGCCGCCCATCTGTCGAGTCGTCAGTTCTGGTCCGTGCAGCGGTCTTTACCCTTCATCGTCGGGGGTGTAACTGTGTTACAGAACCGACCGAAGGGTGGTGCGAGAGATGGCACGCGTACGGTACGGAGCGCGCACCGAGGCCGAGATCGCGGCGTCGCGCGAGAAGAGTTCCCGGCTCCCCGACATCTGGTCCACCGGCGTGGTGGCGGTGTGGGAGAGCGACCCGGACGTGGTGGCGGCGGTCCTGCCGCCGCCCCTGAAACCCGCCGAGCGGCCCCTGGTACGGGCCAACATCAGCAACGTCGACCTCCCCGGCTACCCGCTCGGCGCCGGCTCGGTGGCGGTCGCCGCCCGGCACGGCGGGGTCGAGGGCTGGTACCCGCTGGTCATGCCGATGACCCACGAGCGCGCCCTGGTCGGCGGCCGCGAGGTGTTCGGCGAGCCGAAGAAACTGGGCGAGGTCACCGTCGAGCGCGAGGGGCTCGTCGTACGCGCCGCCCTCGCCCGGCACGGCATCGCGTTCGTGGAGGTGCGCGGCGCGGTGGACCGCGAGCTGCCGCTGCCCGAGCCCGCCACCAGGACCGACTTCTACTTCAAGTTCCTTCCCGGCGTCGACGGTTCGGGCTTCGACGCCGACCCGGTCCTCGTGCACTGCACCCGCAACGAGAAGGTGCGCAGGCTGGAGCACATCACCGGTGACGTGGTGCTCCGCGAGTCGATGTTCGACCCCGTGGCCGACCTCCCCGTACGCCGGATCGTGGAGATCACCATCGGCGAGAAGACCACCGACCAGAAGGGCCGGGTCGTCGAGCGGGTCAGTGCCCAGGCCCTGCTGCCGTACATCCACCAGCGCTACGACGACCCGATGCAGATCCTCGACGGTCCGCCGGAAGGGAGTGCCTGAGATGCGGCTCGCACCGGGACAGGTGGCCGTCGTCACCGGGGCCGCCGGCGGGATCGGCCTCGCCATGGCCCGCCGCTTCGCCGCCGAGGGCCTCAAGGTCGTCCTCGCCGACGTGGAGGAGGGCGCCCTGCGCAAAGCCGCCGACGACCTCGCCGCGGAGGGCGCCGACGTCCTCGCCCGGCTCGTGGACGTCTCCGACCGCGACTCCGTGGGCGCGCTCGCCGACGCCGCGTACGAGGCCTTCGGAGCCGTCCACGTGCTCTGCAACAACGCGGGCGTCGGCTCCGGCGCCGAAGGCCGGATGTGGGAGCACGAACCCAACGACTGGAAATGGGCCTTCTCCGTCAACGTGTGGGGCGTCTTCCACGGCATCCAGGCCTTCGTCCCCCGCATGATCGCCGGCGGCGGCCCGGGGCACGTCGTCAACACCTCCTCCGGTGACGGCGGCATCGCGCCCCTGCCCACCGCCTCCGTCTACGCCGTCACCAAGGCGGCCGTGGTCACCATGACCGAATCGCTGTACGCCCACCTCAAGGCGGAGGGCGCCCCCGTGGGTGCCTCCGTCCTCTTCCCCGGACCGCACATGCTGCGCACCGGCCTGTGGGAGTCCCACCGCAACCGGCCCGAGCGGTACGCGAAGCAGCGGCCGCGCAGGACCCCGTACCGCACCCTGGACCAGTACGAGGCCGCCATGCGCAAGGCCGGCCAGGAGGTGCGGTTCACCCCGGTCGAGGAGGTCGCCGAGCACGTCGTCGACGGCATCCGCGCCGACCGTTTCTGGATGCTCCCGGCGAGCGAGCACAGTGACCGGCAGATCCGCGCCCGGTCGCAGTCGATGCTCGACCGGGCCAACCCCGCCTACCTGGAAAGCTTCATCCTCGACTGAGGGGGCCCAGCCGTGTCCGACGACGCGCACGAAGACCCGCACGACGACCGGTACGAAGACCCGTACCTGATCATCTCCTCCGACTGCCACGCCGGCCTGCCGACCGAGCAGTACCGCCCCTACCTGGAGCGGAAGTTCCACCCGCAGTTCGACGAGTTCCTCGGTCAGCGCGATGCCCGCCGCGAGGAGGCCACCCGCCTGGGCGTCCGCAACGAGGCCTTCGCCGAGAAGTGGTTCCACGACCACGAGGAAGGCCTCAAGGGCGGCTGGGACGTGGCCCAGCGGCTCAAGGAACTCGACGGCGACGGGGTCGCCGCGGAGGTCGTCTTCCCCGACGCGGACGCCGTCGACAGCCAGACCGCGGCCCCCTTCGGCGTGGGCCTCGGCCTCTCCGGCGACCAGGACCCCGAACTCGGCATGGCGGGCGCCCAGGCGCACAACCGCTGGCTCGCCGAGTTCGTCTCGCAGAACCCCGAGCGCCACTGCGGGGTCGCGCTGCTGCCCATCACCGGCGAACCGGCGAAGGTCGTCGCCGAGATCCACCGGGCGAAGGAGTCCGGCCTGGGCGCGCTGATGATCCCGTCCATGTGGGTGGACCGGGCGCCCTACCACGACCGCCGCTACGACCCCGTCTGGGCGGCGGCGGCCGAGACGGCGATGCCGGTCGTCACCCACTCCGGGGCCGCGCCCCGCCACGAGTACGGGGACCACCTCGGCATCTACGTCTCCGAGGTCACCTGGTGGCCGGCCCGCCCCCTGTGGTTCCTGCTGTGGTCCGGGGTCTTCGAGCGGCATCCCGGGCTGAGGTTCGGCGTGGCCGAGTCGGGCTGCTGGTGGCTGCCGAACCAGCTGTGGTTCATGGACCGGCTTTACCTGGGCGCGCACGGCGGCAAGAAGCTCTCGCCGTTCGCGGAGCTGAAGCGGCCGCCGAGCGAGTACCTGGACCGCCAGGTCTTCATCTGCGCCACCAACACCAAGCGGCGCGAGCTGGCGCAGCGCTACGAGATCGGTGTCGACAACATCCTGTGGGGATCGGACTTCCCGCACCCCGAGGGCACCTGGCCGGACACCCGCACCTGGCTGCGCACCACCTTCCACGACATCCCGGTCGCGGAGACCCGGCGGATGCTGGGCCTGGCGGCGGCGGAGGTCTTCGGCTTCGACACGGCCAGGCTGGCCCCGATCGCCCGCCGGATCGGGCCGACGCCGGCGGAGCTCGGCCAGTCCCCCGACCAGGCGGCAGTGGAGGCCTCCTGGGCGCGCTCGCGGGAGGTGGGCCGGCACTGGCTGACGGAGAACGACTTCCCGGTCCTGGGGGTCTCGTCATGACGGGGGACCGCTACACGGTGATCTCGGCGGACTGCCACGCGGGCGCCGACCTGCTCGACTACAAGCCGTACCTGGAGAAGCGGTACCACGAGGACTTCGACGCCTGGGCCGCCACGTACGTGAACCCGTACGAGGACCTCCTCGCGGACACGGCGGACCGCAACTGGAACTCCCGGCGGCGGCTCACCGAGCTGGAGGCGGACGGCATCGTCGCCGAGGTCGTCTTCCCCAACACCATCCCGCCGTTCTTCCCCAAGGCCTCCCTGATGGCCCAGCCCCCGACGGCCGCGGAGTACGCGATGCGGTGGGCCGGCCTCCAGGCCCACAACCGCTGGCTGGCCGACTTCTGCGCGGACGCCCCGGGCCGGCGGGCCGGCGTGGTGCAGATCCTGCTGAACGACGTGGACGAGGCGGTACGGGAGATCCGCCGCACGCGGGAGGCAGGCCTGACCGGCGGGATCCTGCTGCCGGGCGTCCCGCCCGGCTCGTCGGTCCCCGAGCTCCACTCGGCCGCTTACGATCCGATCTGGGCGGTGTGCGAGGAGCTGGACGTCCCGGTCAACCACCACGGCGGCTCGGCCTCGCCGCCGCTCGGCGACGAACCGGCGGCCCGGGCCGTCTTCATGGTGGAGACCACGTGGTTCTCGCACCGCGCACTGTGGCACCTGATCTTCGGCGGTGCCTTCCACCGCCACCCGGGGCTCAAGCTGGTCCTGACGGAGCAGGGCTCCGGCTGGATCCCGGGCGTGCTGGAGATGCTGGACTACTACCACGGCCGCCTGGTCGCGGCCTCGGCCACGGCCGAGTCCAAGTTCGGCGCGGGCCTCGCCGAGTCCATGGGCAAGGGCCCGAGCGAGGTCTGGCGCGACAACTGCTTCGTGGGAGCGAGCTTCATGCGCCCCCACGAGGTGCCGCTGCGGGAGCGGATCGGCCTGGACAAGATCATGTGGGGCAGCGACTACCCCCACGACGAGGGCACCACCCCCTTCTCCCGCGAGGGCCTGCGCATCGCGTACGCGGGCCTGCCGAGGGAGGAGGTGGCGGCGATGGCCGGCGGCAACGCGGCCCGGGTCTACGGCTTCGACCTGGACCGGCTGGACGCCCTCGCGGCGAAGCACGGCCCGCTGGTCTCGGAGATCGCCGAACCGCTGACCCGGGTCCCCCCGGAGGCCACCAGCCCGGCCTTCGCCCGCGGGGGCGCGGTCCGGGTCTGGTGACGTACGGCTCCCGCCGGGGTGGTTCAGTGGACCAGGAGCCGCTCCGGCGGGAACAGCTCGGCGCCGCGCACGTTCGTGTCCCGGTACAGGTGGACGGTCAGCTCCGGCAGCTGGGCGAGGGGGGTGAGGTCCACCGTGTCGCACGCGCTGAAGGAGAGGGTGGTCAGCCTCTTCAGCTCCGTCAGGGCCCCGAGGCCGCCGGTGAACCGGCAGTCGGCGAAGAAGAGGTTGTCCATCCGGGGGAATCGCAGCAGATCTCCCGGGTCGTAGGCGTGGTGGTGGAGGAGCTGGAACGAGGTGAGGTCCGGGGGCCGGACCATCGCACGCAGCTCCTCGGCCTGCCGGCTCCCCACCAGGCTCAGGGACGAGAGGTCGGGCCAGCGCTCCAGGCCGTCCAGGGACAGGCCCTCCGCCCCTTCGTAGAGCCACAGACTGGTGAGGTGCTGCCGTCCAGGCAGCTCGCCCACCGACCGGTGGCCGCCCGTGGTGGCCAGGCCGAGCGAGACGAGCCCCGACAGCTGCTCCAGGACTCCCAGGCGGACTCGACTGCTCCCGACCGTGTACAGATTCTTCAGCGGCAGCTCTCCCAGCGGGCCCAGGTCCGACAGCGCTGTGCAGTTGGTCAGGCCGATGTGCTCCAGCTCCCGATGTCCGGCCAGCGGCCCGAGATCGGTCAGATCGGGCGAATCGAGTACGTACAGCATCCGCAGGCCGCGCCGGGAGGCGACCTCGGGCGGAACCCGCCGCACCCCGTACAGCCGCAGGCGGTCGAAGTGGGGGAGTGCTGCCAGGCAGTCCAGCTGTGACTGTGTCCGCAGCGTCAGCACCGCGTTGCCGAGGGAGGCGCCGGTGAGTACGTCCTCGGCGTACTCGGCCGCTTCGAACTGGCCCCATGCCTCGTCGAGTTCCACGACGGCCTTGGGTCGGTCCTCCTCGCGGAACCGGCGGATCACCGCCAGCGCCCGCTCCCCTCCCACCAGGGCCGCCGTGCGGATCGTGGCCGCAGCCTCCGCCTCGGACAGCGCCCCCGGCCCCGGCAGCAGCTCCAGCACCAGCTCCCCGGCCTTCGCCAGCTCCTGCGCCTGTTCGGGCGTCCGCGGCGGCAGCAGTCCGGCCGTGCGGGACGCGATCTCGTGGCGGAGGGCCGGGTCCAGTTCAGGGGCGTGTTCCAGGCAGGCCGCGGCCAGCAGGACCAGCCGGCTGCGGGCCGTCTTGACCTTGTCCGCACGCTTCAGCAGCCCCCGCAGGATCCGGGTCCGCTCGTCCGGCCGGGCGTGGCCCACCGCCATGCGGACCACGTCGTCCCAGGTGTCGTCCTGGGCGTTCTTCACCAGCACGCCGAAGTCCCTGGACTCCACCGCCGCCTTGGCCCCCAGGTAGTCCTGGAAGGTCCGGTGGACGAAGTCCACGGAGCCCTTCACCGGTTCGCGCAGCAGTCCGCTGCGGATCAGCAGGTGCGAGAACACCTGCTCGGCGTCACCCTGCTCGCGCACCTGCGGCATGGCGTCCAGCCACTCGTCCACCATCTCGACGGCCTCGTCCCGGGCCGCCTGCACCTGGCCGTTCCTGATCAGCCAGTACGCGAAGCGCTGGAGCAGGGCGATCTGTTCGTCGCGGGTCAGGTGGACCCCCTCGACCCCGCTGATCTCCCGCTCCGTGTCCCGCCGGACCAGCAGCATCTCCAGTGCCGCGTCGTACAGCTCCTTGCGGGCCCGGGGCAGCTGCATCCGGCGGTCCCGGTTCAGGGCGCAGAGCAGCGCGCACATCAGGGGGTTGGTGGCCAGCCGGCCCAGGTCACGCCGCGAGGCCACCGCCTCCAGCAGGGAGGCCTCGTACGCGTCGAGGTCCTCCCCGCAGGGGTCGGCCTCCACCCGGGCCGCCGCGTGCCAGTGGCCGATGAAGGACCGGATGTCCTCCCGCTCCATCGGCAGCAGCGAGTGCGGCGCGAAGCCCAGGCCCGCGAGCCAGTCCTCCGGGACCGCCGACGGGCGCGTGGTCACCACGTACCGCGCCTTCGGGAAGGCCGAGACCAGCGAGCGCAGCCAGGTCTCCGTGCGGCTGCGCAGCCGCTGCGGGACCTCGTCCACTCCGTCCACCAGGACCAACGCCCGTCCCGAGGTCATGAGTTCCTCGGTCCAGCCGGGCGGGGCCGCCAGCGGGACGCCCGAGGTGCGGAGGAACTCCTCCGGCAGGGGCAGGCCCTGCGCCGAGGTGAACTCCCGCAGCCGCAGGACGAACGGCACCCGCGTGGTCCACGGACCCTCGGCCTGCCGGGCGGCGTTCACCGCCAGCCACTGCACCAGCGTGCTCTTGCCCGCGCCGGCCGGGCCGCGCAGCAGCACCCGGTCGGCCGCGCCGAGGGCCTGTTCGGCCTTGACGGTGGTCGGGTGGACGCCCGGTTCGCCGGGCACCGGCTGCTGCTCGCCGCTCACCGTGAGGCTGATGTACGCCACGTCCAGCGGCCATTCCCGGCGAAAGCGGCTGAGGGTGAGCCCGAACAGCTGGAGCCGGCCGTGCGTCTCGGCGACGTAGCGGGCGTAGCGCTCCTCGAAGGCGTACGCCGCCCCGTCGGCGCGGTCCGCCAGCCGGTCCACCGAGCGCTGCAACGCGCCCGTGCGCCGTACCAGTTCGACATCGGCCCGGGCCCCGAACGCGGGCAGGGTGGTCAGGTACTCCACCGCGTGGACGCAGCACAGCCGGATCAGGTCCCGGCAGGCCGCCTCGGCCCGGGGGCTCAGGGCGGCGGCGTGCGGGACGGGCAGCCGGGCCGCCAGGGCCGCCGGGTCCAGGTCGGCCGCGAACAGGGCGTCGGCGTCGGCCGCCCCCAGCGCGGTGAAGGCGTCGGCCACCGCGTCCAGCGCCGCCAGGCGCTCGTGCTCCGGCAGCCGGGCCGTGGCCTCGCCCAGCCGGTCCGCCAGCCCCGCGGCCAGCCTGCGGAGCTCGGGCTCGCCCAGCCGCGCCGGGCGGCGCCACCGCGCCGCCGGGCGCACCGGCTTCTGCGTGAGCCCGGCTCCGGGAACCTGCCCCAGGCGCGAGCGCCCGAGCGCCGCCGCGGCCGTGCCGGCCGCCCGTAAGAGAACCGTCTCGAACCCCGTCACTGACCCTCCCCTTGTACCAGCGGTAACTTCGCCGGATACCGATCGGTAACAACCCCTGGCGCAGCTCGGAAGCCGCATCTATGGTGCGGGCATGCCGAACCTGCCCGATGTCGTGCTGTGGTCCATACCTGCCTTCGTTCTGCTCACCGTCGTCGAGTTGGTGAGCTACCGCATCCATCCCGACGAGGACGCCGCCGGGTACGAGACCAAAGACGCCGTCACCAGTATCGGCATGGGACTCGGCAGCCTGGTCTTCGACTTCCTCTGGAAGATCCCGATCGTGGCGGTCTACACCGCGGTCTACGAGCTGACCCCGCTGCGGGTGCCGGTGCTCTGGTGGACCGTCCCGCTCATGCTGCTCGCGCAGGACTTCTGCTACTACTGGCAGCACCGCGAGCACCACGTCATCCGCATCCTGTGGGCCTGCCACGTCGTCCACCACAGCAGCCGGAAGTTCAACCTCACCACCGCGCTGCGCCAGCCGTGGACGAGTGCCACCTCCTGGCCCTTCTACCTGCCGATGATCGCCCTCGGCGTGCACCCGGCCGCCATCGCCTTCTGCTACTCGGTCAACCTCGTCTACCAGTTCTGGATCCACACCGAGCGCATCGACAAGCTGCCCCGCCCGGTCGAGTACGTCTTCAACACCCCCTCCCACCACCGCGTCCACCACGCCTCCCAAGGCGGGTACCTGGACCGCAACTTCGGCGGGATCCTGATCATCTGGGACCGGATCTTCGGCTCCTGGGTGGGCGAGGAAGAGAAGCCCGTCTTCGGACTGACCAAGAACATCAACACCTACAACCCGCTGCGCGTGGCGACCCACGAGTACGCCGCCATCGCGCGCGACCTCCGCGCCGCCCGCAGCTGGCGCGAGCGCGCCGGGCGGGTCTTCCGCGGCCCCGGCTGGCAGCCCGCCGCCCCGGCCGGGCAGCCCGAGGCGAAGAAGGCCCCGGAGCCGGCCGCGTGAGCGCCGCCGGATCCCGTACGCCCTCCTGGGCGCACCCCGCACCCGCCGCCCGCGGGACCGCCGGCCGGATCCTGCTCGGCGCCTTCGCGCTCGCCACCGCCGCCGACCTCGGCGCCCTGCTCGCCGACTGGCACCTCGGGCACGTCCTCGCGAAGCCGCTGCTGATGCCGCTGCTCATCGCCCACGTGCTCACGCTGCGGGCCCCCCGCCTCCTCGTCGCCGCCCTGCTGTGCGGCTGGGGCGGGGACCTGGCGCTGCTCTTCGACGCCGACGCCGCCTTCCTGGTCGGCATGGGTTCCTTCGCCGCGGGGCACGTCTGCTACCTCGTGCTCTTCGGCCGGCGCGGGACGCATCCCGCGCTCGGGGGCGCGTACGCCGTCGCCCTGCTCGGGACGGTCGGGCTGCTCTGGGGCGACCTGCCGGCCGACCTGCGCATCCCGGTCGCCTGCTACAGCCTGCTGCTGACCGCCATGGCCTACCGGTCCAGCGCCCTCGGGCTGCGCGCGGGCCTTGGCGGGGCGCTGTTCCTGCTCTCCGACACCCTCATCGCCACCGGGGTCGCGCAGTGGCCGCAGCTGCCCCGGCCCGACTTCTGGATCATGGCGACCTATGCGGCGGCCCAGTACCTGCTGGCCACGGGAGCGGTGGCCGCAGCACCGGCGTCCGGGCAGGCGTACGGACCGGCCTCCGGACAGGCGTACGGTAGGACAGTCCTACAAGACTGAACCATTACCGGAGGGCTGCACCACCATGCGCGCCACCGTCATCCACGCCCCGCACGACATCCGCGTGGAGGAGGTGCCCGACGCTGCGATCCAGCGACCCGAGGACGCCGTCGTCCGCGTCCTGCGTGCCTGCATCTGCGGCAGCGACCTGTGGGCCTACCGCGGCGAGGCCGAGCGGCAGCCCGGCCAGCGCATCGGCCACGAGTTCCTCGGCGTGGTCGAGGAGACCGGCTCCGCGGTGTCCGGGCTGCGCGCCGGCGACCTGGTCGTCGCGCCCTTCATGTGGTCCGACGGCACCTGCGACTACTGCTCCGAGGGCCTCTACACCTCCTGCGTGCACGGCGGCTTCTGGGGCTCGGTCGGCCACGACGGCGGCCAGGGCGAGGCCGTCCGCGTCCCGCACGCCGACGGCACCCTCGTGAAGCTGCCCGCCGAGGCCGTCTCCGACGACCACCTGCTGACCGGCCTGCTCGCCCTCTCCGACGTGATGGGCACCGGCCACCACGCGGCCCTCGGCGCCGGGGTGCGCAAGGGCGCCACCGTGGCCGTCGTCGGCGACGGCGCGGTCGGCCTCTGCGGCGTCCTCGCCGCCAAGCGGCTCGGCGCCGAGCGGATCATCGCGCTGGGCCGGCACTCCGCCCGTACGGACATCGCCAAGCTGTTCGGGGCCACCGACGTCGTCGCCGAGCGCGGGGAGGCCGCCGAGGCGGCCGTCCGCGAGCTCACCGCCGGCCAGGGCGCCCACGCGGTCATCGAGGCCGTCGGCACCGAGCAGTCCATGCGGACCGCCGTGAACATCACCCGCGACGGCGGGGCCATCGGCTACGTCGGCGTCCCGCACGGCAGCGGCACCGGGCTCGACCTCGGAGTGATGTTCGACCGCAACATCACCCTGCGCGGCGGGGTGGCCCCCGTACGCGCCTACATCCCGGAGCTGCTGGAGGACGTGCTGAGCGGGGCGATCGACCCGGCGCCCGTCTTCGACCGCGCCGTGACCCTGGACGAGACCCCGGACGGCTACCGCGCGATGGACGACCGCAGCGCGCTGAAGGTGCTCATCAAGCCGTAGCGGCCGGAAGGCCGAAAGGGCCGGGCGGGGAGACCCCGCCCGGCCCTTTCGCGTACCGGTGTTACTTCACGGCCTTCAGCGCGTCGACCACGCCGTAGCCGTAGTAGCCCGTCTGGCCCCACTTGCTCTCGCAGGTGGTGGCGTCGATCAGGGTGCCCGTGGCGTCGTAGACCTTCTCCGGGCAGGCCGCCTTGGTGGCCTGCGCCTTCAGCATGGCCTGGAGCTGCGAGGGCGTCGCCGTCGGGTGCGCGCTCTTGAGCAGGGCCGCGACGCCCGCCACGTGCGGACCCGCCATCGAGGTGCCCTGCTTGTAGCCGTAGCCGCCGCCCGGCAGGGTGGACAGCACGCGGCCGTTGGCGTCCGGGGTGGCCGGGACCTGCCACTTGTCGCCGCCGGGGGCCGCCACGTCCACGACGCCGAGGCCGTAGCTGGAGTAGTACGACTTGAAGCCCTTGTCGCCGGTCGCGCTGACCGAGACCACACCGGGCAGCTGCGTCGGCAGGTCCAGGCAGACGTGCGGGTCGACGGTGCGCGGGACGGGGGTCGCGTCGTCGGGGCTGGTGTCGTCGGTGATCGAGTTCGAGGACAGGTCCCAGTTCTCGTTGCCGGCCGATGCCACGTTGAGCACGCCCTTGCGCTCGGCGTACTTGCTCGCCCGGCCGAGGGCCTCCACCAGCGCCTTCTGGTCGTCATCCGTCTTGCAGTTGAAGTACCAGGGGTCGACGTAGTAGCTGTTGTTGGTCACCTCGATCCCCTTCTCGGCGGCGAACATGAAGCCGCAGACGACCGCCTCGGTGTAGAAGAGGCTGGTCCCGGGCTCGCTCACCTTGATCGCCGCGACCTTGGCGCCGGGCGCGACACCGCTGATGCCGATGCCGTTGCGGGCGGCGGCAATGGTGCCGGCCACGTGGGTGCCGTGGTCGCTGCCGTCGGCGTACGGGCGCCACGCGCCCTCGGTGGTGTCCGCGACGCCGCCGACGCAGTTGGCCGACTGCTCCTTGGAGAAGTTCGCCGCGAGGTCGGGGTGGGTGTCGTCGACACCCGTGTCGATGACGCCCACCGTGACGTCCGGGCTGCCATCGTTGATCTTGTGTGCCTCGTCGGCCTTGATAGCCCGCAGGTCCCACTGGTTGGGTTCGAGCGGCTCCTGACCCGCCTCGGCCGTCGCGGCCGCCTTGGCGGCGTCCGTCGCGCTCAGCTTCTGCGTGGTGCCCTCCTCGGTGGTCTGCACCGTCTTGAGGGGGGCCGTACGGGTGGCGCCGACCGAGACGAACAGGCCGCGCTGGGCGCGCAGCTGCTTGGCGAAGTCCGGGTTCTGGGAGTGGGCGACGACGACCCCGATCTGCTCATAGGACGTCACCACCGTTCCGCCGGCCCGCTCGATGGCCTTCTTGGCCGCCTGCACCGTGGCGTACGTGTTCAGGTTCGCCACGTACGACAGCTTGGGGCCTGAGGTGTCGGGCTTCGCTGCGGCTGCCGCACCCGCCGTGTTGCCGAGCGGGGCGGCGGAGGCCGCGACCGAGGGCAGGAAGGCGAGCGAGGCGGTGAGCGCCAGGCCGACCGGTACGGCTATACGCCGGCGGCCAGGTCCCAGATGAGCCATGGGTTCTCCACATCATCCGTGAAAAAGCCGTCCGCGCGGGGTCGCGCAGGACGACGGGTTCATGACACGCGAACCTAGTGCCGCCGTTCGTGTTTGCGCCATCAGTTCGAGAAATCAGTTCTCAAAGAATCACCGGGCGTTGAACCGTCCTGGCGCGCCGGCCGTGCCGTTGACAGGGGGTATCAGCGCCACCGTCCCCCACACGGAGGTTGTTTTGTCCGTCGTCCCCACCGCATCCGCGTCACAAGGAGAGCCCCCCGTGACCACCGAAGCAGCGCCGCCACCGGGCGGCACGGGCGCGCCCGCGGCGAGCCCCACGGCCGAAGAGTTCACCGTCGTCCAGCAGAGCGCCGAGTTCGCCGAACTGCGCCGGGCCCACCGGTCCTTCGCGTTCCCGCTCACCGTGGCCTTCATCGCCTGGTACCTGCTGTACGTCCTGCTGTCCAACTACGCCGGCGGCTTCATGGGGACCAAGCTGTTCGGCAACATCAACGTCGCCCTCGTGCTCGGCCTCGCCCAGTTCGGCACGACCTTCCTGATCGCCTGGCTGTACTCCCGGCACGCCGCCGAGAAGCTCGACCCCCGGGCGGCGGCCATCAAGGCGCGGATGGAGGCCGGCGAATGAGCACCACCCTGCACGGCGCCCTGCACACCGCCCACGCCCTGCCCGTCACGACGGCCGCCGCGGGCGGCGCCGGCGAGCACCGGGGGCTGATCATCACCCTCTTCGGGCTGTTCGTCGTCGCCACCCTCGTCATCACCGTCTGGGCCGGCCGCCAGACCAAGGACGCCGCCGACTTCTACGCCGGGGGCCGCCAGTTCACCGGCTTCCAGAACGGCCTGGCCATCTCCGGCGACTACATGTCCGCCGCGTCCTTCCTCGGCATCGCCGGAGCCATCGCGCTCTTCGGCTACGACGGCTTCCTGTACTCCATCGGCTTCCTGGTGGCCTGGCTGGTGGCCCTGCTGCTCGTCGCCGAACCGCTGCGCAACTCCGGCCGCTACACCATGGGCGACGTCCTCGCCTTCCGGATGCGCCAGCGGCCGGTGCGCACCGCCGCCGGGGTCTCGACCATCGTCGTCTCGATCTTCTACCTGCTCGCCCAGATGGCCGGCGCCGGCGTACTCGTCTCGCTGCTGCTGGGCATCACCAGCGACGGCGGCAAGGTCGCCGTCGTCGCGCTGGTCGGCGTGCTGATGATCGTCTACGTGACCATCGGCGGGATGAAGGGCACCACCTGGGTCCAGATGGTCAAGGCCGTCCTGCTCATCGCGGGCGCCCTGCTGATCACCTTCCTGGTGCTGCTGAAGTTCCACTTCAACATCTCCGATCTGCTCGGCAAGGCCGCCGAGAACAGCGGTCAGGGCGCCAAGTTCCTGGAACCCGGCCTCAAGTACGGCAAGGACCCGACGACGAAGCTGGACTTCGTCTCGCTCGGCATCGCCCTGGTCCTGGGCACCGCCGGCCTGCCCCACATCCTGATCCGCTTCTACACCGTGCCCACGGCGAAGGCCGCCCGGAAGTCCGTCAACTGGGCCATCGGCATCATCGGCGCCTTCTACCTGATGACCATCGCCCTCGGCTTCGGCGCCGCCGCCCTGCTCAAGCGGACCGACATCATCGCGTCCAACAAGGCCGGCAACACCGCCGCCCCGCTGGTCGCCCAGGAGCTCGGCGGCGGCGCCGGCTCCACCGGCGGCGCGGTCCTGCTCGCCGTGATCTCGGCGGTGGCCTTCGCCACGATCCTCGCCGTGGTCGCCGGGCTCACCCTCGCCTCCTCCTCGTCCTTCGCGCACGACCTGTACGTGAACGTGATCCGCAAGGGCAACGCCACCGAGAAGGAGGAGGTCCGCGCCGCCCGCTGGTCCACCGTCGTCATCGGCGCCGTCGCCATCGGCCTCGGCGCCCTCGCCCGCGACCTCAACGTCGCCGGCCTGGTCGCGCTCGCCTTCGCGGTCGCCGCCTCCGCCAACCTGCCGACGATCCTCTACAGCCTCTTCTGGAAGCGCTTCACCACCCGGGGCGCACTGTGGTCGATCTACGGAGGACTCGTCTCCTCGGTGGTCCTGGTGCTCTTCTCCCCGGTGGTCTCGGGCAAGCCCACCTCGATGTTCAAGGACGCCGACTTCTACTGGTTCCCGCTGGAGAACCCCGGGATCATCTCCATCCCGCTCGGCTTCCTACTCGGCTGGCTCGGAACGCTCCTGTCCAAGGAGAAGGCCGACCCCGGGAAGTACGCGGAACTCGAAGTCCGGTCCCTGACGGGAACAGGAGCCCACTGACATACTCGGGGCACCGGGCGTGGCCGTGTCGTAGGTCCCTACGACACGGCCACGTCGCGTCTCGTTCATTCAGGCACCACTACAAGACACAGGCGTCGCGTAGGCTCGAATGCAGCGCACGCATGTCTCGTCCGAGCTGCGCGACCTCTACAGATCCGGACAGGGGAGGGGGCCCACAGTGCTTCTCGACACCTACGGCCGCGTGGCCACTGACCTGCGTGTCTCACTCACCGACCGGTGCAATCTGCGCTGTACGTACTGCATGCCCGAGGAGGGTCTGCAGTGGCTCGGCAAGTCCGACCTGTTGACCGACGAGGAGATCGTCCGGCTGATCCGCATCGCGGTTACCCAGCTGGGGATCACCGAGGTCCGCTTCACCGGCGGGGAACCGCTGCTGCGCCCCGGCCTGGTCGGGATCGTCGAGCAGTGCGCGGCCCTGGAACCGCGCCCGAAGATGTCGCTGACCACCAACGGGATCGGCCTCAAGCGGACCGCCCAGGCCCTGAAGGCCGCCGGCCTGGACCGGGTAAACGTTTCACTGGACACCCTGCGCCCCGAGGTCTTCAAGACCCTCACCCGGCGTGACCGCCACCACGACGTCCTGGACGGCATGGCCGCCGCCCGCGAGGCCGGCCTGACCCCCGTCAAGGTCAACGCGGTCCTGATGCCCGGCCTCAACGACGACGAGGCCCCCGACCTGCTCGCCTGGGCCGTGGAGAACGAGTACGAGCTCCGCTTCATCGAGCAGATGCCGCTCGACGCCCAGCACGGCTGGAAGCGCGACGGCATGATCACCGCGGGTGACATCCTCGCTTCGCTGCGTACCCGCTTCACCCTCACCGAGGAGGGGGCCGAGGAGCGCGGCTCCGCCCCGGCCGAGCGCTGGATCGTCGACGGCGGCCCGGCCACCGTCGGCGTCATCGCCTCGGTCACCCGCCCGTTCTGCGGCGCCTGCGACCGTACGCGGCTCACCGCCGACGGGCAGATCCGCACCTGCCTGTTCGCCACCGAGGAATCGGACCTGCGCGGCGCGCTGCGCTCGGGCGCCCCCGACGAGGAGATCGCCCGCCTGTGGAAGGTGGCGATGTGGGGCAAGAAGGCCGGCTCCGGCCTCGACGACCCGTCCTTCCTGCAGCCCGACCGCCCCATGTCGGCGATCGGCGGCTGACCGCCCCGGCCGGCCCCGGAGACCCCACGGCGGGCGCCCCCCCCTCGCAGGGGCGCCGGGCCTCCTAGGTGCGTTCCGAGCCCTCGGGCTGCACCCACTCGTCGAGCTTCACCACGTCCTTGAGGAAACCGCGGACCCCCAGGAACCGGGAGAGGTGTTCGCGGTGCTCCTCGCACGCCAGCCACGTCTTGCGGCGCTCCGGCGTGTGCAGCTTCGGGTTGTTCCACGCCAGCACCCAGACGGCCGCATCGCGGCAGCCCTTGGCGGAACACGTGGGGACGTCGGAGGCGCCGGGCGCGTCGGGGAACAGGGGGAAGTCAGGGGAGTTCACGCCTCAACCCTACAAACCCGGTCCCGGGAAACGAACGGAAAGGCGACGCCGAGCAGCCACGGGGGGAGCTGCCCGGCGTCGGTCCGTCGCTCCGACGGGGGATGCGGAGCGCGTAGGCAGTATGTCACGCAGGACCCGGTGCGGTGCACCGGAACTTCATGATTGATCTGAGGTTTTCTTGAGGTTTCCGGAGTCCAGTGCCGGACGCACCGGAGACGCGATGAAGTTCGAGGGCAGCGAGGGGGTCGACTCGCGCCCCGCATTGGCGATGACCACGGCCACGTAGGGCAGCAGCCCGCCCGCGATCAGCGTCACGATCGCCACGTGGCGCTCCACGTTCCAGAGGATCACCGTCGCCAGGACCGACAGGGTCCTGATGGCCATCGAGATCACGTACCGGCGCTGCCGTCCCCGTACGTCCTCGTCCAGGCCCAGCCGCGCCCCGGTGATCCGGAAGACCTCGGTCCCGTTCCGCCTCTTCCGTTCCATGCTCCACCGCCCGCAATCCGCCTGCCGGACACTCGCGGTCCGGACCTCCCACCGTACGCCGCCACGCCGGCGGGCAGCAGAGGGGGTGTCCCCGAAGGGGGCCGTCCGACATGCGCCGTGTGCCGGGCGGGCCGACACTGGGCCCACATGCGCACGACGCGCCACGAGGAGGCTCGACATGCACTGGTTGTGGGCAATCATCGTCGGTTTCGTGCTGGGGCTGATAGCCCGGGCCGTCCTGCCGGGCAAGCAGCATCAGCCGATCTGGCTGACGGTGATCTTCGGCATGCTGGGTGCCATCCTCGGCAACGCCGTGGCCACCTGGATCGGTGTCCACGACACCAAGGGCATCGACTGGGTCCGGCACCTGCTGCAGCTTGCCGGAGCCGTCGTGATCGTGGCCCTCGGCGACATGGTCTACCTGGCGCTGCGCGGCGACCGCAGACGCCAGACGACCTGATACGGACCCGCGTCGGCGGCACGGCACAGGGGCCGGCCCGGTGCTCCGCCCGGCGGTGGCCGGAGGAGCGTTGCGAACCGGCCCCTGGGCCGTGCCGTCGTGATGTGCCGTCGTGACGTGGGTTTCGACCGGAGGTCTGCGGCTCAGCCGGTGACCTCGACCGCCGCCAGGTTCTTCTTGCCGCGGCGCAGCACGAGCCACCGCCCGTGCAGCAGGTCCTCCTTGGCCGGGACCGCGTCCTCGGCGGTGACCTTCACGTTGTTCACGTAGGCGCCGCCCTCCTTCACGGTCCGGCGTCCGGCCGACTTGCTCGCGACCAGACCGGTCTCCGCGAACAGGTCCACCACCTGGGCGAGCTCGCCGACCTGGGCGTGCGGCAGCTCGGACAGGGCCGCGGCCAGCGTGGCCTCGTCCAGGTCCGCCAGCTCGCCCTGGCCGAACAGCGCCTTCGACGCGGCGATCACGGCGGCGCACTGCTCGGCGCCGTGCACCAGCGTCGTCAGCTCCTCGGCCAGCGCCCGCTGCGCGGCACGCGCCTGCGGCCGCTCGGCCGTCTGCTGCTCCAGCTCCTCCAGCTCCTCGCGGGACTTGAAGGACAGGATCCGCATGTAGGTCGAGATGTCCCGGTCGTCCACGTTCAGCCAGAACTGGTAGAACGCGTACGGCGTGGTCATCTCGGGGTCGAGCCACACGGCCCCGCCCTCGGTCTTGCCGAACTTGGTGCCGTCCGCCTTGACCATCAGCGGGGTCGCCAGCGCGTGCACCTGCGCGTGCGGCTCCAGGCGGTGGATCAGGTCCAGCCCGGCCGTCAGGTTGCCCCACTGGTCCGAGCCGCCCTGCTGCAGGGTGCAGCCGTGGCGCCGGTACAGCTCCAGGAAGTCCATGCCCTGGAGCAGCTGGTAGCTGAACTCGGTGTAGCTGATGCCCTGGTCGGACTCCAGCCGCTTGGCGACCGAGTCCTTCGTCAGCATCTTGTTGACGCGGAAGTGCTTGCCGATGTCCCGCAGGAACTCGATGGCGGACATGCCCGCCGTCCAGTCCAGGTTGTTCACCATGACCGCGGCGTTCTCGCCCTCGAAGGACAGGAACGGCTCGATCTGGGTGCGCAGCCGCTGCACCCACTCCGCGATGGTCGCCGGGTCGTTCAGGGTCCGCTCGGCGGTCGGCCGCGGGTCACCGATCTGTCCGGTGGCCCCGCCGACCAGCGCGAGCGGCTTGTTCCCGGCGAGCTGGAGCCGGCGCATGGTGAGCACCTGCACCAGGTGACCCACGTGCAGCGAGGCCGCCGTCGGGTCGTAGCCGCAATAGAACGTGACAGGACCGTCCGCGAACGCCTTGCGCAGCGCTTCTTCGTCGGTGGACTGGGCGAACAGCCCGCGCCACTTCAGTTCGTCGACGATGTCCGTCACGGTCTCTCGACTCCTTCGCATGTCAGGTGTGCGGTCCTCAGTCTATGGGGGTCATACGCCCTTGCTGACCGAGCTCATGTTGAAGTCCGGGATCCGCAGCGCGGGCATCGCGGCCCTGGTGAACCAGTCGCTCCACTCGCGCGGCAGGGTCTTCTCGGTCCGCCCGGCCTCCGAGGCCCGCGACAGCAGGTCCACCGGCGACTCGTTGAACCGGAAGTTGTTCACCTCGCCGACGACCTCCCCGTTCTCCACCAGGTAGACGCCGTCCCGGGTCAGGCCGGTCAGCAGCAGGGTCGCCGGATCCACCTCGCGGATGTACCAGAGGCAGGTCAGCAGCAGGCCCCGCCCGGTGCCGGCCACCATCTCCTCCAGCGACTTGTCGCCGCCGCCGTCGAGGATCAGGTTCCCGAAGCCGGGGGAGAGCGGCAGCCCGGTCAGGCCCGCGGTGTGCCGGGTCGTGAGCAGCCGGGCCAGCTCACCCTCCCGGACCCAGTCGGTGGCCGGGACCGGCAGGCCGTTGTCGAACACCGACGCGTCGTCGCCCGAGCTGTGGGCGATCACGAACGGCGCGGTCTCCAGGCCCGGCGCGTTGGGGTCGCTGCGGAGGGTCAGCGGCAGCTCGGAGAGCTTCTCGCCGATACGGGTGCCGCCGCCGGGCTTGGAGAAGACCGTACGGCCCTCCACCGCGTCCCGGGCCGTCGACGACCACATCTGGTAGATCAGCAGGTCGGCCACCGCCGTCGGGGGCAGCAGCGTCTCGTAGCGTCCGGCGGGCAGGTCGAAGCGGCGCTCCGCCCAGCCCAGGCGGACGGCGAGCTCCGCGTCCAGCGCCGTCGGGTCCACGTCCTTGAAGTCCCGGGTGGAGCGGCCGGCCCAGGCCGAGCGCTGCCGGTCCGGGGACTTCGCGTTGAGCTCCAGCGTGCCGTTCGGCTGGTCGTGGCGCAGCCGCAGGCCGGTCGAGGTGCCGACGTACGTGGAGACCAGCTCGTGGTTGGCGAAGCCGTACAGCTCCCGCCCCCCGGCCCGGGCCCGGGCGAAGGCCTCCCCGAGGGCCGGGGCGAAGTCCGCGAACACCGCCGAGGAGGTCTCTGCGGGGGCGTCCGTGAAGTCGGGGGAGGCCGGGGTCCCGGTGACCAGGGGCTGGGCGTCCTCCGCCGGGCTCGCGTTCCGCGCGGCCGCCTCCGCGGCGCGGACCAGCGGCTCCAGGTCGTCCGCGGTGACGGCGGAGCGCGACACGACCCCCGAGGCCGTGCCCTCCTTGCCGTCGACCGTGGCGATGACCGTGAGGGTCCGGCCGCGGGTGACCCCGTTCGTGGTGAGCGCGTTGCCCGCCCAGCGCAGGTTCGCCGTCGACTCCTCGTCGGCGATGACGACGCAGCCGTCGGCGGTGGACAGCGCGAGGGCCTTCTCGACGATCTCGTGGGGCTTCGTACGGCTCATCGGCCGGCCTCCTGCGTGGTGTTCAGACTGTGTTGTCCCGGGGGGCAACCCCCGGACCCCCGGCAGATCCGGTGGCGACCGTGAACGCTCATCGGCCGGCCTCCTGCGTGGTGTTCAGGATGTTCACGTCACGGAACAGCGCGGACGGGCAGCCGTGCGAGACCGCCGCGACCTGTCCCGGCTGGGCCTTGCCGCAGTTGAAGGCGCCGCCGAGGACGTACGTCTGCGGCCCGCCGACCTTCTCCATCGAGCCCCAGAACTCGGTGGTGGTGGCCTGGTATGCGACGTCGCGCAGCTGCCCCGCCAGCCTGCCGTTCTCGATCCGGAAGAACCGCTGACCGGTGAACTGGAAGTTGTACCGCTGCATGTCGATGGACCAGGAGCGGTCGCCGACCACGTAGATCCCGCGCTCCACCCCGCCGATCAGGTCCTCGGTGGACAGCCCGCCCGGGTCGGGCCGGAGCGAGACGTTCGCCATCCGCTGCACGGGCACGTGCCCGGGGGAGTCGGCGAAGGCGCAGCCGTTGGAGCGGCCCAGGTCGGTGAGCCTGGCGATCCGCCGGTCCAGCTGGTAGCCGACCAGGGTGCCGTCCTTGACCAGGTCCCAGCTCTGCGCCTCGACGCCCTCGTCGTCGAAACCGACGGTGGCCAGGCCGTGCTCGGCCGTGCGGTCACCGGTCACGTTCATGATCGAGGAGCCGTACTTCAGCTTGCCGAGCTGGTCGAATGTGGCGAACGACGTGCCCGCGTACGCCGCCTCGTAGCCCAGCGCCCGGTCGAGCTCGGTGGCGTGGCCGATGGACTCGTGGATGGTGAGCCACAGGTTGGACGGGTCCACCACCAGGTCGTAGCGCCCGGCCTCCACGCTCGGCGCCCGCATCTTCTCGGCGAGCAGCCCCGGGATCTGCTCCAGCTCGGCGTCCCAGTCCCAGCCGGTGCCGGTCAGGTACTCCCAGCCGCGGCCGGTGGGCGGGGCGATCGTGCGCATCGAGTCGAACTCGCCGGTGGTGCCGTTCACGGCGACCGCGGTCAGCTGCGGGTGGATGCGCACCCGCTGCTGGGTGGTCGTGGTGCCCGCGGTGTCGGCGTAGAACTTGTTCTCGTGCACGGCGAGCAGCGAGGCGTCCACGTGCGCCACGCCCTCGGCGGCCAGCAGCCGGGAGCTCCAGTCGGCGAGCAGGGCCGCCTTCTCGGCGTCCGGCACGTCGAAGGGGTTCACGTCGTAGGCGGAGATCCAGGTCTTGTCCGCGTGCACCGGCTCGTCGGCGAGCTCGACGCGCTCGTCGGACCCGGCGGCCTTGATGACCTGGGCCGACAGCTTCGCCATGGCCACGGCCTGCGAGGCCACCCGGGCGGCGCCGTCCATGGTCAGGTCCACGCCGGAGGCGAAGCCCCAGCTGCCGCCGTGCACGACACGGACCGCGTACCCGAGGTCGGTGGTGTCGGAGCCGCCGGCGGGCTTGGCGTCGCGCAGCCGCCAGGAGGCGCTGCGGATACGCTCCAGCCTGAAGTCGGCATGGTCGGCGCCCAGCGCGCGGGCCCGGGCGAGCGCCGCGTCGGCGAGCGCCCGCAAGGGCAGCGCGGTGAAAGCCGCGTCGATGGAATGGGGCACGGAAGTCCTCCCGGGGTCGGGGCCGGTCGCCTCGATCATGACGCGCTCGGGGCGCTTGTGCCTACATCTTTCTGTAGGGACTCGACAGACCCCGTTGCAAGGCCCTGTCGGAGATCGATTCTCCGCACGGGGGGCGGTGCCTATAGGTTTTTGGTAATCAGACCGCTAGTCGAAAGGGTGATCCGTTGAGCCGCTCGGTTCTCGTCACCGGAGGAAACCGGGGCATCGGCCTCGCCATCGCCCGAGCCTTCGCCCAGGCCGGGGACAAGGTCGCGATCACGTACCGGTCGGGTGAGCCGCCGCAGGAGCTCACCTCGCTCGGCGTTCTGGCGGTCCGTTGCGACATCACCGACTCCGGGCAGGTGGAGCAGGCCTACAAGGAGATCGAGGACACCCACGGCGCGGTCGAGGTCCTGGTGGCCAACGCCGGCATCACCAAGGACACGCTGCTGATGCGCATGTCCGAGGAGGACTTCGCCTCGGTCCTGGACACCAACCTCACCGGCACCTTCCGGGTGGTCAAGCGCGCGAACCGCGGCATGCTCCGCGCCAAGAAGGGCCGCGTCGTCCTGATCTCCTCGGTCGTCGGGCTCATGGGCTCGGCGGGCCAGGCCAACTACGCCGCCTCCAAGGCCGCGCTGGTCGGCTTCGCCCGCTCGCTCGCCCGCGAGCTCGGCTCCCGCAACATCACCTTCAACGTGGTCGCCCCGGGCTTCGTGGACACCGACATGACGAAGGTGCTCACCGACGAGCAGCGCGCCGGCATCGTGGGCCAGGTGCCCCTGGGCCGCTACGCGCAGCCCGAGGAGATCGCGGCAGCCGTCAGCTTCCTGGCGTCCGACGACGCCGCGTACATCACCGGAGCCGTCATTCCCGTTGACGGCGGATTGGGCATGGGTCACTGATCACCATGAGCGGAATTCTCGACGGCAAGCGCATCCTCGTCACCGGGGTGCTGATGGAGTCGTCCATCGCCTTCCACACCGCGAAGCTGGCCCAGGAGCAGGGCGCCGAGGTCATCCTCACCGCGTGGCCGCGGCCGACGCTGACCGAGCGCATCGCCAAGAAGCTGCCCAAGCCGGTCAAGGTCATCGAGCTGGACGTCACCAACCAGGAGCACCTGGACCGCCTGGAGGGCCTCGTCCGCGACGAGCTCGGCGGCCTTGACGGCGTCGTCCACTCGATCGGCTTCGCCCCGCAGGACGCCCTCGGCGGCAACTTCCTCAACACCCCGTTCGAGTCGGTCGCCACCGCCATGCACGTCTCGGCGTTCTCGCTGAAGTCGCTGACCATGGCGTGCAAGCCGCTGTTCCCGGCGGAGGGCGCGGCCGTCGTCGGCCTCACCTTCGACGCGCAGTTCGCCTGGCCGCAGTACGACTGGATGGGCCCGGCCAAGGCCGCGCTGGAGGCCACCAGCCGCTACCTCGCCCGCGACCTGGGCAAGGAGAACATCCGCTGCAACCTGGTCTCGGCCGGTCCGCTCGGCTCCATGGCCGCCAAGTCCATCCCGGGCTTCGGCGAGCTGGCCGAGGTGTGGAACTCCCGCTCGATGCTGGAGTGGGACATGAGCGACCCGGAGCCCACGGGCCGCGGTGTCGTCGCCCTCCTGTCGGACTGGTTCCCGAAGACCACGGGCGAGATCATCCACGTGGACGGCGGTCTGCACGCCATGGGTGCCTGAGCATCGGCACGGCAGCCACGCAACGGCGGCGGCCGCGCCTCCCTTCCCGGGAG